>CABGHG010000218.1 GCA_902158735.1 Candidatus Methanolliviera sp. GoM_oil | reverse complement strand
CCATGTCTACCAGGCTTATGGAGGGCCGATCCTTATTAACCAAAGGCACCTGCATAATCGGGATCTATTTCAATAATCTTACCATCATTCTTTTATATTACTACCATTCTTTCCTTTTTTCGATGATCCCTCATTAAAATATGGCCGCAGCGGGAGATTTAACCCAGAAGATCCCTAACTTTTTCAGCCAGGTCTTTGATATTAACCCTTATCTGCTCTCTTGCATCTCTGAATCTTATTGTAATTGTGCTGTCTTCGAGAGTTTGATGATCAACGGTTATGCAGAATGGAGTCCCTATCTCGTCCATTCGAGCGTATCTTCTGCCTATGGAACCACCTTCATCATAGTAACATTTTGTTCCATTTTTGTTCAGCATCTCAAACACATCTCTGGCCCTTTCTTTCAGCTCTTTTTTTCTCAGCAAGGGAAAAACACCAAATTTTATTGGTGCGATCTTTGGAGGCAGAGCTAACACGCCCTGCTTAAAGTTGTGAAAAAGAATGGAGTACAGTATTCTGTCTATGCCGTATGAAGGCTCAATAACGGAAGGAACAAATTTCCCTTTTTTAACTATGTATTGATCAAAAAACTCCTTTTTCAAAGTAATTTTTTCAATTGTAATCTCATCAATATCCGCATTTTCATCAAATTCCATTTCTTCGATTTTTTTTATTAAATCCGTTTTATCAAATATTTTTTTGACCTCTTCCATTTTTTCTTCTTTAATTCTGATTTTTTTCCGTTTTCTTTCGACTGAAAAATCTTTGCCTGAACTGCGCATATGGGAGTCGAGATCATAAGTGCCCCTATCAGCGATACCAGCAACCTCGGTCCATTCATCCAGATACACTTCCACATCCCAGCAATCTTTTGCATAATGAGCCATTTCCTGAGTATGGTGCTGCCTGAATCTCAATCTCCCGGGATCGACTCCAGCTTCAATAAGAAATTTCCTAGTCAGAACCATGAAATATATCTGAGATTGATTTCGAATAATATTTTTATCATAGATCTCATGAGCTTTCAACTCTATCTCGTGCCCATCTTTTGGAAAAATATTCAATTTTTCATCTTTAATTCCCTCAAACTCTTTGCAGAGGGGATCATCAAAGAAGAATTCCACTTCGGCCATGTTGAACTCTCTCAAACGTATCATTCCCTGTCTGGGGCTTATCTCATTTCTGTAGCCCCTGCCGATCTGAACAACCCCGAATGGAAGCTTTTCTCTGAAATATCTGTACATGTTTGGAAAATTTATGAAGATTCCCTGAGCGGTTTCCGGTCTTAAGAAACCTTTTAAATCTCCTCCGATCTTTGTTTCAAACATTAAGTTAAAGGCCGAAATTTCCGTAAGTTTTTCTCCACATTTTGAACACTTTATCTTTCCACTTTTGAAAATATCCCGCATACCATCAAAAGTGAGAGAGGAGGAATCAATCTCTTCTTTTAAAAGGCGGTTTGCCCTGTAGCTACTCTTGCACTTTGGACACGTTGAAACGAAATCTGTAAATCTATCCACGTGCCCGGATGCTTTCAGAACGGCCTCCGGCACAATCGCAGGACAGGCGATCTCCGCAAAGTTTTTGTGTGATAGGTAGAAGCTCCGCCAGAGCTCTTCAATGTTCTTTTTCATTAAGGAGCCCAGAGGTCCATAATCATAAAATCCTGCCACCCCTCCATAGGTCTCAAATGCAGGATAGATAAAACCTCTTCGCTTGCACATTGCCGTTAGATCTTCCATGCCTACCTCTGTTTATCTAACTTTAATACATC
>CABGHG010000217.1 GCA_902158735.1 Candidatus Methanolliviera sp. GoM_oil | reverse complement strand
GCGTCTCTTAAAACGTGCTCTGTTGAATGGCTGCACGCTCGCCGAACACATCTATAGTGGGCTTGTTCTATCTTCTATCAGCCTCAGAACATCACATCTATAGGACTGCGGAAGCAGGAGGCGTTTTCCTCGAGCATGTGCTCGTCCTTCCCTAGTAACTCAGATCATGCGCATTCCATAGCCAAATAGAACCTTTTAAAGTAATTATACCATCTCGTGCTATATCAGAGAAGATGGAATAAACCATCAAAAATAGATCCATCAAAAATAGATGGATATAAGTACAAAAAAAGGAGATATGCGAAAAGTGACTATCCGGAAAATTGAAGCGAAATCAATTTCACGCAAATATAAAAAGATCGATTCGTGGTTCATCTCCTGTTATGGAATGAATTTGTACAGGGGGTGCACTCACAACTGCATATATTGTGATGAGCGTTCAGAAGGCTACTATGTAGATGGAGAGTTTGGGAAAGTTGCTGTAAAGGTAAACGCCATAGATGTTTTACGTAAGGAATTGGATCCGAATAAAAAACGTTTTAGGCGAAGCTTTGTCATGGTCGGCGGCGGGGTTGGCGACAGCTATCAACCAATCGAAGAAAAGTATAAACTAACCAGAAAATCCCTTCAACTCATGTATGAATACAATTACCCTGTGCATATGCTTACGAAATCAACGCTTATCAGGAGAGATATTGATATTCTGAGAAAAATAGATGAACGAAGCAGAGCGATTGTCAGTTTCAGTTTTTCATCAGTAAACGATGAGATAAGCGCCATCTTTGAACCTGGCGTACCACCTCCAACGGAAAGGCTGGAGACTATTGGATTCTTCAAAAAGGAGGGGTTTGCATGCGGCATGTTCCTGCTCCCCGTCATACCATTTATAACCGATACGACAGAATTGATAGAAGATACGGTGAAAAAGGGGGTTGAAGCGGGAGTGGACTTTATCATCTTTGGGGGGGATGACGTTAAAGGAGGGGAAGCAGAAAGATTACTTTTTTAACGTGTTAAAGAAGCATTATCCAGATCTTATAGAGGAATATCTAAAGATATACAAAGGAAGCAAGTGAGGAGCAGCGACTGGGGAATACTACAGTTCGATAAATCAAAGATTTAATGAAATTGCGAAAAATATGGAATGCCTGTTCGAATTCCGGCATCTCTTTTTAAAGATATGTTGAGCGAAAATGATCTGGTGGTAGTCATATTGGAGCATATTGATTATTTTTTGAAATTGGAAGGGAAAAGTTCACCGTATGGTTATGCTGCATATTCAATCTCACAATTAAAAGAACCCTTGTCTACTATGAAAGGAGATCTCCAAAAGTTGAAAGGGGTTGGCAGGGTAACCGAGGATATCATAATGGAAATACTGGAAACAGGAAGATCGTCCTATTACGAAAAATTGTTAAGAAGATAAAAAGATACTTTGAAGAAGAAGGTGAACGATGAGATGAGTGCATTTGAGCAGCTTTACAAGGATCACGAATCTGTTTGGGGCAAAGAACCCGATGAATGGCTAAAAATGTTCGCCAGGAAGATCACACAGAAGGGAAAAGTCCTGGAAATTGGTGTTGGCGAAGGAAGAGATGCCATATGGATGGTGGAGCAGGGTTTTGAAGTCGAAGAAATTGACAGTGCCGAGACGGGAATTGAGAAAGCACAGAAGATGGCAGGGAAAAGAAAATTGGCTTGAGTTGTGTGAGAGCCCAGGATTTCAATTACGGAAAAGAGAAATCTCGTTTATTCGTTCTGGACCTTTAACTTTATGTCAAGAC
>CABGHG010000216.1 GCA_902158735.1 Candidatus Methanolliviera sp. GoM_oil | reverse complement strand
TATACAGGCATGGTATAATTTCGTGAAGCCACACAGATCTCTTAGGGTAGAAGAGAATGATGGAAGACGTAAATGGAGACAGAGAACACCTGCAATGGCAGAAGGACTTACCGATCATATATGGTCGTTAGAAGAGATGTTCACTTTCAGGGTGCCTGTTCAATGAATGACGTACACGACCAAAAATGTGAAAAAGTTGAAAACCACTAGAAAAATCGATAGTGCCCTTTATACCTATATTTACAACATATGAAAATCTTCGATTTTCATGGCGGCGAATCAAAGATTCGCCTGCATCGCTCAGAAGCAAGCCGGAAACGATTATAAAGAAGTATAAGGAGAGGTCTTATATCGAACAGACTAACAAGGAATTAAAATCTCTTTTAGATATTGAAGGAAGCTATTTTTGTAAAAAGGAGAGCAATTACGGATATTTCTTTATGGTATCTCTGGTCTATAACATCGTACAGTATCTTCGATTATTCTTCGATGATATGAGTCATCAAAAATCCGAGGGATTTTTGGGATGCCAAAAATCGAAGATTTTTAAGCACTTTAAAGACGTGTTGGAAGAGTTATCGGCTTACTTGTTGTGGAAGAACCCACCAAAATGTGTGTTTGAGATGGAAAGTAAGTTAAATCGTGTATTTGAGAATATTGGATCTGAAGGGTTGGATAAAATGAATATCGGATCAATGGAAAGCACGGAGGTATTAGGGAAAGTTTTAAGTTGATAAGGCGAAAAGAAGTTGTGTGTAGATGAGTTATCTATGAGATGCTGTGATAATAAAGACGAATTGAAAGAGCAGATAGAACTAGCAATTCAACAGAATTTCGTTAATGTACCAATTTACGAATATTTAAGAGTTTGACTATAGTAGGTTGCTAAAAATCAATAGGAGGTGATAAAAAATGAAAAGGGAAATGAAAATCTTTGGGACGATTGCGGTTTGTCTTCTGATGGTGAGTGTGGTAGTGCCCAATATATGTTTGGCTGCTCCTGATGAATGTGAATTTGAGGATATCGAGGCGAATAAAAATGGGTAGGGGTGTGCACTTTTGATGGGGAAGAATTAGACGAGGGTGATGAGGTAGTTGTTAAAATAGATGATCTTGATCTTAACAATTGTAGTTATTGTGAGATTTGGCTCATTTATACTGATGCAGGCTGGTATGCTTTCCACAGGACTTCGCGGGAACAAGAGCTGCCTTTCACAATAAAGAAAGATGGTTATTATGAGTTAGTTATATTTGACATGGGAAGAGATGAGGACGACTACATAGAGTGTAGCGGTTCTGTTGAGTGGTAATTGACCGTTCTGGTCGTCTCTCGAGAAGGTAGAAAGGAGGATAATAAAAATGGAAAGTAAAATATTGAAACTATCAGCAATTCTCATCGCACTGGTCTTCATTGGAAGCGGATTTGCATTTGCGGCTTCTGAGAAGGCACCAGAAATAGAATGGAATAAGACATTTGGTGGATCAGATTGGGATTGGGGCAACTCAGTCCAGCAGACCAAAGATGGTGGATATATCATCGTGGGTGAAACATATTCTTACGGTGCTGGTGAATCTGATGTATGGCTGACAAAGACCGATTCAAAGGGAAATAAAATATGGGATAAGACATTTGGCGGATCAGATGATGATGCTGGCAACTCAGTTCAGCAGACCAAAGATAACGGATACATCATCGCTGGCTATACAGAATCTTACGGTGCTGGCCACAATGATGTATTACTGATAAAAGTGAAACCAGAGGAATAGTTTGAAGTAGGGCTTTGATTTGAATATTCCTACTCTATTTTCATATTTTCATCCATAAA
>CABGHG010000215.1 GCA_902158735.1 Candidatus Methanolliviera sp. GoM_oil | reverse complement strand
AGAATTTACTCTGTGATCTACTTTAATTTCAGAGTCCATAAGGAGATTATTTAACGATATATTAAATTTATTATCCCAAGATATCGTAAAATTATTGGGTGTTCATCAATTGATTTTCAGCTACCGCGCCCTTGCAATGAGATCGTTGCTTATCTTCTTTGAAGAAAAGCACAGTTTATTTCAGAGCATGTAATTGTTAACTCCTAATAAGTTGACAGCTCTATTCTAATCAAAACTTCGAAAAATAGCACGATCTATTCTTATTCCCGAATGCCGAAAAATATCGATAGTTTTTTATGTTATGATTCTAATTTGAAAGCCTCACTTGACAACTTCAGCTCGCATAGAAGCTTTAAAACAAAGAAAGCTGTTAAGGATCTTGGTATCGTACTCATTTTTCTACCGCCTTATTCTTCCGATCCAAAATCTGATCGAGTTCATCTGGAAGAGCATAAAGAGGGAATTGTCATCGATCTTTTTGATGTGCAAGGAAAAGGTCAAACGAGTTGTTGAAGTGCTATTCCATAAGCTCTCCTCTCCATTAAGTTTCGCTAATAGATGGATAGAAAAATTCTTGACACCTATGGAGATTGTGTTGCGATGATGAGAAATTATTTTTGTCGAAGACTATAATATATTTGTGGGTTTAAATACTTTTTGGTATGGCGTGAGTTCTTTCATTTGATCTCTTAGCCAACACCATACCCCGTTTTATCATGTGAAAATGGAACATTTTCACTGTGCTCAAAAACCAAAGGTTTTTGGCATACGGAAATCGAAGATTTGCAACTACATAGGAGTTCTCATTATTCATAAAGAATAGGTTTATCCATAGAGATGCTATCCAATATAATGGTATAAAGAATGGAAAAATATCAAATAATCTTGGTTATAGCGGTGATATTGGCAATAGCGTTGATTGGAACGGTAGCTTTTAGTGTTGTTCCAGCCAAGATATCAAATCAAAGGTCAAATCAAGAAGGAACGATCTCGGTCACCGGCGAGGGAAAGGTGACCGTTGTCCCAGATATATGTATCCTTAGCTTGGGGGTAGAGGCACAAGATAAAGAGGTGGCAAAGGCACAGAAGAAGACAGCAGACGCGATGAACGATGTGATGACGACGCTTGAAGAGAAGGGCATATTAGAAAAGGACATTCAGACGAGCGATTATTCTATAGATCCTGTATGGAAGGAGAGAAAGATCGTTTCCTATCGGGTGAAGAACATGGTCAAGGTGAAGATAAGGGACGTAGATGAAATAGGAGATATCATCGACGCCGCGGCAAAAGCAGGGGGAGACCTCACCAGAATCGAGGGGATCAGGTTTAGCGTAGATGATCCAAAGCCTTATTACGCGGAGGTACGAAGAAAAGCGGTAGGCGATGCCAGAGAAAAGGCAGAGCAACTGGCAGAGCTCAACGATGTAGAATTAGGGGGGCCGATTAGCATCTCCGAGAGCGGAGGTTATGTCTCTTCATCTGAAGGATATTATAGAACGATGGAGGTTGCAGGGGCTCCTCCTATCAGTCCAGGTGAGATGGAGATTCGACTCACGGTAGATATTACGTACGCGATAAGAGAATGAGAATAGATCTTTGAGACGAAAATAAGGGTTATGATACAAGTGTGTTGATGCGCAAGTATAAATAGGTTAAATAGCTCATTGGAGAGTGAAGTTGAATATAAATTGCGTTATTCTTACAATCAAGGTACATTGAACTATGATTATGGATAAACGGAAGAGATTTTTTAAATATAATCCAATCAATCTTGTATGATAGAAAGATGCTCCGGACGGGATTCGGACCCGTGTCATCGGCTCGAAAGGCCGATATGATTGGCCGGGCT
>CABGHG010000214.1 GCA_902158735.1 Candidatus Methanolliviera sp. GoM_oil | reverse complement strand
GTGTACAAATTACTCATCAGCAAGAGGGGTCTGAACTTCCTTGAAAATCTGCCCGAAAAGAGTGAAAGAGTAGTGAGGGGTAAATTGAGATTGCTGGCTGAAAGCCCCTACCCCATGCGTGGTGAGGGTGATAAAGAAAAGATCAGGTTCCACGACTATGATCTTTATAGAATGCATATCGGGAGAAGCTTTACCGCTTTTTATAGAATCTATGAGGTGGAAAAAACCGTTAAAATTCTAGATTTAATGACGATCGGTGAGGCGCATAAAAGATATGGAAAGCTATAATCTTCTCTTCTGTAGTTATTCCGTGATCGTATCCCACGTGTTTAATGTTGTCGGAGTGCTCAAAAATCTTCGATTTTTGGCATATCGCAAATCTTCGATTTGCAATACGTATAACTGCGAAAGATACAAGAACGTGGCAAATCCAGGATAACGCTTCAAAAACTTCGCGAGCCGATGATTTATTCTGCTTAAAAGCGGTGTCCATATTTGGAATCTTCGTAGCCGTTTAGACATTTTTGAATTGAGAGAGATGCGATGTAAAAAACAACTCAAAACATTTATCTTCTACCATTTGAAAATTATTTCTATGGAAGACGTGGAGACCGGCATATATAGGAATGTGAAAAAGATCAGAGAAGATTTAGAGATCTTAACAAATCTTTTTTCTGAATTGATAGATAGGATTTTGCCGGAGGAAGAGCCTGAGGAGGAAGATAAGAGATCGATAAAGGAAGAAGATGAAATTTTAAGTGAGAAAGAGTTGTTTAAGGTTTTAAATGAATGATGTCAGCATTTGAGATAACATTAGATTTTAAGATATTTAATGATTTTTACGATCTTTTCACCGTTGATCTTGATTACGTATTGATGGACGATGAGGCAGATAGAGCGATATGATGGACGGTATGTTATACCTCCCGCTCCCAAGTGGCTCCACCAACCGTTAAAGTATGAATACCTCATTTAAATTTTATCTTATCTTCTTCAATCCTTTTATCTTCTTTAATCTAACATGGGAACCTATTCTACCTTGTAACCACAAAACCGGCCTTTCTCAGCGTTTTTATTGCATCATAGGCACCCCAAGCTATCTCACATTTCTGCTAACCAACATATCCAAACGTTATTTTTGGTGCAAAATGTTTAAGTAAGAAAAACATATGATAAAACAGGACGATAAAGATGTCTGAATACTTTATATCGATAAAAATAGAAAAATTGAAAGAAAGAGGCTATCTCGCGACGAGCGATGACCTTCAAGGGCTTATCGCACAGGGAAGAACGATAGCAGAGACGATAGAAATCGCACAAGATGTTGCGAGAAAACTTATCGAGTCTTATATCGAGCATGGAGACCCCTTGCCTTCTGAATTAGAGCAAATAAAGCGTGTTAAAGATATTAAAATTCCGATAAACGTAACAGTATGACGAAATGCTCAAAAATCGAAGATTTTTGGCATACGAAATCAAAGATTTCGATATTACCTTCTCTAACTGCAAGAGATGTCATTAAAAAGCTGAGGAAAGCAGGATTTGTATTTGACAGGCAAGCAAAGGGAAGTCATGAGATTTGGTATAATCCTATCACAAAAAGAAGAACCACAATTCCAAATCATCCAGGGGTTAATATTCCAAAAGGGACATTAAAAGCGATTATAAAAGAGGCAGGACTTAGTGTGGAGAAGTTAATAAATTTATGAGTAGAAATCCAAAGACCAAACAAACCATCAGGGATGCCTTCCAAGTGCTACCGAACTTTGCGATCTTTTCACGTTGATCTTGATTATGTATTGATGACGAAGGAGACAGATAGAGCGATATGATGGACGGTAGTTCCGCACCACCGCCCCCC
>CABGHG010000213.1 GCA_902158735.1 Candidatus Methanolliviera sp. GoM_oil | reverse complement strand
CCCTCTTTTTATATCTGGATCTATATCTGGAACAACAGAGATCAACGCTTTTGAATATGGATGGGATGGATTTTCTATTATGTCATCCGTTCTTCCACTTTCCACAATTTTACCCAAATACATCACTGCCATCGAATCTGTAATGTGCCTTGCTTCAGATATATCGTGCGTTATATATAAGATGCTCAATCCAAACTCTTCCTTCAACTTAATCATCATCTTCATTATTTCAGCCCTTATGGAGACATCAAGCATGGAACATGGCTCATCTGCAATCACCATCTTTGGATTGACTATTAATGTCCTTGCTATTGCAACCCTCTGTCTCTGACCTCCACTGAGCTCGTGTGGATACCTTTTTAAAAAGCTCTTTTCAGGATTAAGCCCGACCTCTTTCAAGATTGAAACAACTTTTTTTATCCGTTCTTCTCTCTCTCCAATTCTATGGATATCCAGAGGCTCTTTTACAGATTCTAAAATTGTAAATCGTGGATTTAGGGATTCATACGGATCCTGAAAGATCATTCCAACATTCTTCCTGAAATCCTTTAATTCATTCTTACTCAATTTAACGATATTCTTGCCATCTAAATAGATATCTCCCTCCGTGGGATCCATCAATTTAACGATCAGTCTGCCTATCGTAGTCTTGCCACAACCACTCTCACCAACAAGACCAAAGACCTCTCTATCATCGATCTTAAACGAGACTCCATCAACGGCACGAACCCATTCCTCTTCCTTCGTGAATTCTTTCGTGAAAAAACCCTGTTTTACCGGGAAGTATTTCTTTAGTCCTCTAACCTCAAGCAGATTGCCCATTTAAACCACCCAGCATGCCGAAAAATGTCCCTCTCCTATTTCTCTATATTCGGGCTCTTCTTCTCTGCATATATCCATTGTATAAGGGCACCTTGGATGAAATCTGCAACCTTTGGGTGGAGAGGATAGGCTTGGCGGTTCTCCTGGTATGCCGGATAACTTTCTCTTATCCCCTCTTATCCTTGGGCACGAGTTTATAAGCCCACGCGTGTATGGATGAACCGCCTCCCTAAACATGCTTCTTTTATCACACGATTCAACGATCTTTCCTGCATACATCACAATCACACGATCACTGATCTCTGAAACCAGTGATAGATCATGAGAGATAAATATCATCGACATCTTCAATTCTTTCTGTATCTCTTTTATCTCTTCCATTATTCTATCCTGTGTGATAAGATCAAGGGCTGTGGTTGGTTCATCCGCTATTATGAGCTTTGGGTTTGTGGATAGAGCCATCGCTATTACGGCACGCTGTTTCATCCCACCAGAGAACTGATGCGGATACGATCTCATTCTTTTAGGGTCTATGTGCACTATATCACAAAGTCTCTCGAGTCTTTTTTGAGCCTCCTCTTTTGATATTTTATCCTTATATCTCATTATCTCAATTATCTGATCTCCTACCCTTCTAACGGGATTTAAGGAATTCATAGCCCCCTGAAATATCATAGATATCCCTTTCCACCTTATTTTTTGTATCTCCTCTTTTGAAAGAGAGAAGAGGTCTATTATTCCACTTTTTCCAGCTATCTCTCCATGCTTAAAGTATATCTTACCACTCTTTATCTCTCCATTGTCCGGAAGAGTTCTCAAGATCGTTCCCGCAATAGAGGACTTTCCACAACCAGATTCTCCGACTATGCCTGTGGTTCTTCCTTCTTCAACAGAAAAAGATATTCCATCCACAGCTCTCACGTTTCTTCCACCGGAGAGCCTATAGTGCATTACCACATCATTAACCTCAAGAATCTTCGTTTTTCCATTCATTCCATCTTCCTCAATCTTGGATTCACTATCTCGTCAAAAGCGCGACCTATCAGGTAG
>CABGHG010000212.1 GCA_902158735.1 Candidatus Methanolliviera sp. GoM_oil | reverse complement strand
GTTACAAATTTGTACAGATACTGCTCTAATTCATGTGATAAATGTTAATTTAAATATTAAAAGTATGAGAAAATGTTACTAATTCGATGATAGACAATTGTTATGAAATAAAGCAGACCATAACACAATATTTAGGTAGATTAAAGCCCGCATACGCTTTACCCTCTGATTTGGAGGGGATACGTAAAGACGCTATCTGACGCGCTTAACACCAAATTCTGCCGGATTCAGTTCACTCCTGACCTTCTGCCCGCAGATATCGTCGGTACAAAGATTTATGAGCAGAAAACCACGTCGTTTACGACACAGAAGGGTCCGATATTCCACAACTTCATTCTTGCTGATGAGATCAACCGCGCCCCTCCGAAGGTGCAGTCCGCACTCCTTGAGGCGATGCAGGAGCGGCAGGTGACAATAAGCGGCGATACGTACCGCCTGGATGCTCCGTTTCTGGTGCTTGCGACCCAGAACCCGATCGAGACCGAGGGGACGTACCGGCTTCCTGAGGCGCAGGTTGACCGGTTCATGTTCAAACTCTTAATCGACTACCCCTCGAAAGCCGAGGAGAAGATCATCATAAGAAGAATGACCCGAGGGGAGCATATCGATGTCAGGAAGATGATCTCAGAAGACCGGATCAGAGAGATCCAGCTGTTCAACCAGGAGATATACGCGGATGAGACGATCGAGGATTATGTGACCGACATCGTTGATGCGACAAGAAACCCATCCGATTACAATCTCGATGTGGGTGATATGATCGAGTACGGAGCCTCTCCGAGAGCATCGATATATCTTATATTGTCCGGGAAAGCCCATGCGATGCGGGATGGGCGCGGATATGTGGTCCCTGGGGATGTTAAGGCTATTGCTGCTGATGTTCTCCGCCACCGGATATTTCTTAGCTACGAGGCTGAGGCAGAGGAAGTGACTGCGGGCCAGATCATTGGGGAGATACTCAAACAGGTCAAATCCCCCTGAACGAGGAGATGGGGCAATCATGCCGGAACGGGTACGAGACGCTATAAAACGCGTGAGAAGACTTGAGATTGCAACAAAGCAGATGGTGGAGGGGCTCATGGCAGGATACTACCATTCGGTCTTCAAGGGCAGAGGGATTGAGTTCTCAGATATCAGGGAGTATGTAGCAGGCGATGATATCCGTGCGATCGACTGGAACGTGACTGCACGGATGAATGCGCCGTTTGTGAAGGAGTTTATAGAGGAGCGCGATCTGACGGTTCACATCGTCCTTGACATATCAGCTAGCAGTGAATTTGGTTTTGAGAGGCGAAAGCGGGATGTTGGGATTGAGATTGCGGCATCGCTCATCTTTTCAGCGCTTACGAACAACGACAGGGTTGGAATGTTCCTCTGCACAAGCGAGGTTGAGGAGTTTATACCGCCGAGGAAAGGAAGATCTCATCTATTCAAACTCTTAAAAGAGATGATCTACTTTACGCCTGAGAACAAGACGACGGATCTTGATAACTGCATCAGATACGTGTCCAAGGTCACAAAGAGGAAGAGCACGATCTTTATCATATCCGACTTCATAACAGAGGATTTCGAGAAGAGTTTGCGGATATTGAAGAACCGACACGAGGTGATACTGGTAAATGTAAGCGATGTCAGAGAGTCTGATATTCCGGATATCGGGTATGTGCTGCTTGAAGATGGCGAGACCGGCGAGCAGTTTCTCCTTGATACGTCGGACAAGGGGTTTAGGGAGCGGTATACCGGTATTGTGCGCCAGAGAAACGAGGAACTCTCCGAACGTATGAGGCGGCGCAAGGTGGATATGATCAACATAAGGACGGATCAACCCTTCGAGATTCCGCTGAGGCGGTTTTTCAGGATGAAAAAGCGGAGGATGAGGTAAGATGAGTTTTGGATTCTCAGAACCAGCGAGGTTGCTTCTGTTACT
>CABGHG010000211.1 GCA_902158735.1 Candidatus Methanolliviera sp. GoM_oil | reverse complement strand
TTAAATTTTAAGTCAATATATCTAACAATTTATGGGATGCCAATAAATGAGAAGATCGAGGAGATAAGGGAAATCCAGAATTTGATAGTGGTAGTTGGATCAGAAAAAGCTCCTAAAGAGTTGTACGAGATGGTGGATTACAATATCTCAGTAACTTCACAGCCGCACTCAGAAGTTGCAGCCCTGGCCATATTCTTGCATGAGTACTGGAAAGGAGGAGAGTTGGATCTGAGATTCGATGGAAAACTTAAAGTCCTTCCAATGGAGCATGGAAAGAACGTCCTGAGCGTATGACGTTTCTTTATACTTTTTTTAATTAATACCATACATTAATTAATAGTATACCTATAAACTACAATACCCTATTTAGTATAAATGCTATAACCGTGAAGATGCTCGCAAGTAGCATAGCTATTCTGTAATCGAATACGTATGCGAGGTATCCGCCGATAAATGATCCGCAGATTATTGAAAATGATTGAACTGAACCCAGCAAGCCTATTGCGGTTGAATGCTCTTTATTCGTTTTGAGTAAATAAAGGTTCATACCTATAAATAGAGTGGACCACGAGAATCCTAGCATTATCTCTATCGGGATCAAGTGGTAGATGTTTTTGGCGGATGAGAACGCTAGGAAAGTCAGGGATGAGCTTAAAAATCCCACTCCCATCAATCTTGAGGTTTTAACCCTCTCCAGCAAATTCATAAAGATGAACTGGAAGAAAAAATTTATCGCATATAGTGCTCCGATCCACATCTTATTCCCTCCCAATTGAATTATGAATAGAGGGAGGATCACCCAGATCGCATGTGCGCTGGAATGACGAATAAAGAACGGAAGATAAACTTTGAGATTGTGCTTTACCAGATCTAATGGAATCTTTGGCACTTTTATCCTCTCAGATTTTATCGGCTTGAGGGATATCGCGAACAGAAACGATATCAAGAGGGCCACAGATGAGAACATGAAGATGCGCGAATATATTCCGATAATCCCGACTATGAGGCTACCTACAAAAGCTCCAAAAGGCCCGAACGATAAAAATCTCCCAAATTTCATTTTGGACTCATAGACATAAGCTACCAGAGCTGAAGGGAAAATTCCCATGCAGAATCCAGCCAGACATCTGACTGCAGCCAGCGTGAATAGACTGCTGATAAATACGTGCAAAAAGAACGATAGAGCTGAAGCTATCAATCCGAATATGATGATTGTCCTTTTATCGTAGATATCGGAGAGCCTCCCGAACAGATAGCTGGACAGGAATAGAGCGCAATTGTATATTCCAACAACCATCCCTATCTCGTACTCATTACCTCCCAATTCGCTAGCAAGTAGAGGTATGAGTATTACATTGCCAAAAGCAGCTATACTGTAAAAGAACTGGACTGAATCGACTTTCATTATTTTGGTCATTATTATATTATATCTTATGCAACCCCCTATTATCTTAAAATATAATATAAATATCCTATTTAAAAATATTTCAAATTTCAATCTAGAATTTCTATCGCATACTCATGGACTATGGGATTTATCAATAACTTTTTGCAGATCTCTTCCACGTATTCTTTTGCTCTATCCGAATCTATATTTTTGAGCTCGAACGCGATCTTGCGAGAAGTCCTGACCTTGAGAACATCCCCAAATCCAAGACCCTGGAGCGCGCGCTTTATATTCTCCCCCTCCGGATCGTTTAACTGAGGTCTGAGGGAGATGGTAACTGTTACATGCATCCTGTCATGCATAATTTCTATATCTATATATCTCGTATATAAAACTATATCTGATTCGATAGATATCACCAACAATAAAGGCTTGAAGGCTGCTTTGAGATACATTATAACATTGAAGGCGAGGTTCTTGAACGTATGCAAGACGAAATTCAGGTCTGCAGATACACACAAGATTCGGGAGCACTTCAGAGAGAAGCGGTGAAACTTGC
>CABGHG010000210.1 GCA_902158735.1 Candidatus Methanolliviera sp. GoM_oil | reverse complement strand
CCCCTCGTCGGCCAAAAATTCCTTTATCTTCTCCTTTAACTCAAAACCGGCATGATCGCTTCCCAGATATATTGTCATGTTATTGAATTTGGATGACATATTTAAGACCCTTTTACCTGACTTGTTAATCTGGACAAGCCATCTTTAACAAATAAAACTTTGCCACATGATCGATCAGCCAATCTAAATCAAAATATTTATATCTCATCTATAGTCATATTATCGACGATGAATATCACTGATCATATAATCTTCATCAAAGGTACGGATAAAGGACGCTACCCCTATTCAAATTCACTGCTCGTGAAAGACGAGACCACGGCGTTGATCGATGCGGGTGCTGGCGAAGAGAGGATGCGCAAATTGGCAACGAGCGAGAAGATAGATCTTCTGATCAATTCACACTGCCACGAAGATCACATCGCATATGACAATCTATTCAGATCCAAGGTGTGTATTCACAAGTTCGAGGCGCCCGTTCTGAGATCCGTTAAAAAGTTGATCGAGTTATATTGCGAAGAAGGTTCTTTGATAGAAGAGGAGATGACGATTTTTATCCAGAATTTCATCAACTTTGATGGAATAGAAGTTGATCTCGAATTTGAAGAAGGATATATTTTTGATCTCGGAGATACGCAACTGAAGGTTATCCATACGCCTGGACATTCTAGGGGTCACTCCTGCTTCTTTGACGAGAAAGAAAAGATCCTCTTCTCAGCCGATATCGACTTAACATCGTTTGGCCCGTGGTATGGTGCTATCGACTCGAATATCGACGATTTTATCGCGTCTATAAAGAAGATAAGACGATTGAAACCTGAGATAATAGTTTCCAGCCACAAAGGCGTAATCAAAGAGGATATCGACGCAAAACTCGATATCTACCTTGAGAAGATATATGAGAGGGAGAATAAAATTTTAGATCTTCTGCAGAGGGAGAGAACGCTTGAAGAGATAACGAAAGAATCGATCATCTACGGAGATGGAAAAATCCCGGAGTCCTTGCGGTGGATGTATGAACCGATGGAGAGGATAATGATAGAGAAACATCTGGGTAGGTTATTTAAGAGGGGCGATATAAGGAGGGTGGATGACAGGTTCTCGATCGTCTGATGAATTTCTTGTGGGGACAAAAGTTTTTTAAATTCCTCCCTCCCATATTCCTACTCGAGGAGAAATAAAATGGAGAGGACAAAAATAGATAAGAGTTTGGTTGGAGAAGCGTTGGTCGGCGAAGGTGACGAGGTAGCTCACATAGACTTGGTGATCGGACCTAAAGGAGGAGCCGTAGATTATGCTTTTATGAGCTCTCTGGCGATGCCACGTGCCGGTCATACACCGCTTTTAGCTGTATTAGAGCCAAATCTTCAGCCAAAACCCGCCACATTGATCGTAAACAAGGTTACCATCAAAGGAGCCGAACAAGCCGTCCTAATGTTCGGTCCAGCTCAGGCTGCGGTTGCCAAAGCCGTTGCAGATTGCGTTGAGGACGGTACCATACCCAAGGAAGAGGCAGAAGACCTACTTATAATTGTATCTGTCTTTATTCAGTGGAACGCGAAGGATAAGAAGAAGATATACGATTACAACTACGAAGCAACTAAGCTATCAATAAAACGAGCCTTGAACGGAGAACCCACCGTTGAAGAGGTGCTTACAAAGAAGGAAACGGCTAAACATCCATTTGCATGACCGCTCTGCTCTTCCACATACTTTTCACTTTCTTTATTTTGTGCGTCTCTCTCGAAGGCTTTTGAGCAGGTTTAATGAAGATATACATATGATAACATTGTGTTAAGGAGCTTAAAACAAAGTGTAGACGAGAAAATGACCAAAACATTTATATATGGGGGCTAACACATAGTAACTTGTGAATTCACAGGATGAACTCACACCTGTTGTTTCACATGGGGATGGGAAGCCGCAAAAAAACACGGGGAAGTAAGATGAAGAAGATCAGCGTCGTGATCGAGGATGAGCAG
>CABGHG010000209.1 GCA_902158735.1 Candidatus Methanolliviera sp. GoM_oil | reverse complement strand
CTCGTTCGGCGAGGCCAAAAATATATTTGGTGGGATGTACGCATGACCAAATGTTTTTATGAGACTCCATGACGCCCTTTGAAACACCGGTGGTCCCCGCCGTATATAGGAGCATAGCTAGATCTTCAGAAGGATCGATCTCAACTTCCATAAGCTCACCCGACGGCTCTTCTATCAATGAAAGCGGCTGATAGGTGCCTGTAATCTCTTTTTTTTCTACTTTGAATAAAGATGGAATCTCATCTTCTGCCGTGGCAAAATCCTCGATATTAGTTACGATAATGTTTTTTACTGGAGTTTTTCCTTTGATCTCTTCTATGACGGGGAAAAAACGATCCAGCGTGATAAAGATCTTAGATCCACAATCGCTCAGCTGATACTCCAATTCTCTAGGTTTATACATCACATTACAGGGCACATGTATGGCACCAAGCTTATTTATGGCAAAAAATGCCAAGGTGTGTTGGATACAGTTGGGTAACATGACGGCAACCCGATCGCCCTTTTTGACCCCAAACTTATTTTGGAGGGCAGATGCCAATCTGTTGGATAGTTCATCCAGTTCCCCATAGGTTAATTTTCTGCCCAGACAGATCAAAGCGTCTTTATCATGCCATTTTTTAGCACCTTCTGTCACCAAGCTATATATAGGCACGTTCGGCAATGGTGGTACAGATTTAACGCCCCATTCATCCCTAAATTTCGAATATGACTCTTTCTTTTCCATTTTCATTTCCCCTTGTATCTCTCCCTCAGATCTTTCTTCAATATCTTGCCACTCGGATTCTTTGGAACCTCTTCAGTCACGAAGACATGTTTCGGAACCTTGTATCCGGCGAGATTTTCCTTGCAGAAGCCAATAATCTCATCTTCCTCGATCGTCTCACCGGCCTTTGGAACCACGACCGCCGTAACCGCCTCTCCCCAATACGAATCCGGAAGACCGATCACCGCGGCATCTGCGATCTTGGGATGCTTGAAGATAATCCCTTCTACCTCATAGGTAGAGACGTTCTCCCCACCGGTCTTTACGATATCTTTCTTGCGGTCAACAAAGTAATAGTAACCCTCTTCGTCCATCCTCGCGAGATCACCGGTGTGATGCCAGCCACTTTTGAACGTCTCTTTTGTCTTCTCATCCATCTTGTAGTAGCCGAGCATGACGGACGGGCTGCGGACAACCATCTCCCCGACCTCTCCAATTGGAACATCGTTGTCATTATCATCAACAATCCTCATCTCAATAGGTATATGGGGCTTTCCTATAGGCTCTCCGTATTCACTTTTTTCGTAACTCCTAAGTATATCTCTATGCCGCAGTGTCGTTCCCAGTGGTGTTAACTCTGACTGGCCGTAATAGTTCATCCAGTATGCATTGGGCGATATCTTCTCCATCCACCTTCTGGCAATGGCCTCTGGCATATTGGCTCCAAAAGATAGGCACTTTTTCACCGTGGAAAAAGTTTTAGACAAAAACTCATCGACATTTGGCACGGGCAATTGAAGAAGACCAACATAGAGGACGGGAGGATATACGAGAAAGGTGATCTTCTCTTTCGGTGCATCCTCCAACAGTGCCTTAGGATCTACAACATAATGCGCTATTCCCTTGGCGCCAAGCGAGACGCCTAAGAGCAGTAGATATACGCAAGCGATATGATACAGAGGTATATCCAGTGTCAGAACATCATCCTCGGCGACGTTAAGATCAGTAAGACCGCTCAGAAGTGTGGAATACCAATTTAGATGGGTGTTCATCACTCCTTTTGGCGCTGCCTCGGTTCCACTGGTATATAGAAGAGTATAAACATCATCATAATCGATCTCGACATAAGGTTCCTCATCTGAATATTTCTCTGAGCATAGCTCATCGAAGTCAAGCCACCCCTCTGGGCTTGGTTTTCCCGCAAGGTTTATGGAGCAATAGAATTTTACGCTTGGGATCTCCTTCTCTATCTCCTTCACCCTCTCTACCAACTCATCTTCGACAATGAACATTAC
>CABGHG010000208.1 GCA_902158735.1 Candidatus Methanolliviera sp. GoM_oil | reverse complement strand
CTCTCCACCCTTTATCGTGTATTTCGTCGCAGAGAACGCCCTTTCTACCCCTTCATAATCCTTCGAAGGATCTACCTCCTCTGGCTTTATATTAAATACTGCAATGTCCGCATCCGCGCCTACTCCGATGTGTCCTTTATCATTCAATTGATATGCCTTCGCCTGAGAAGCTCTCGTTATAGTCGCGATCTCATTCCATCCATATTCCCTATCCAGAGAGGAAAGAATTGCTCTTTTTTGAACGACTTTGTTCACCCTTTCGATCTCCTTCTTCCTTCTATCTTTACTCATCAAGAGCGAGATCACCTCGGGATAAGTTGTGAATGGCGCACCATTTGGATGATCCGTCGTTAGCCAGACCTGATAAGGATTCTTTACGAGCAGAGCTGACTCCAATCCTATCGCCCACTGGATTGCGTTAATAGGCATGGAAGGAGAATATATCTGTGGCGTTATTCCTCCCCCTGTCTCCATCTCCGTGTCAGAATTACTCCACTTAGATCCGGTCAATTTGCATAAAGCAAACTCCAACGCCCCATCTGCCGTCATCGTTGTTGTATCCCCAAACATGAGCTGTCCCATATCGATGGATGCATTTTTATTTGAGTTTACCTCTTTTGTAACCTCATCCGTCTTGCTCTCAAAATCCTTCCACTTCTCCCCGCCATAAGAGCTGAACATGATATGCGTTATATGTAAGGGTTCCCGTTCTCGCTTCGTTTCAAACCCGCTTGAGATCTTCATCGTATCGATCGCGATATCATAGTTTCCGGGCTGTCCGAGTTTGTTGCAGTGAACATGTATTGGGTGTGGCAGATCCAATATCTCATTCACCTCCATCAGCGAACTCAATATCTCCCTTGCACTGACGCCAAAGCTTATATTTGGCTCATCGATCGAACTAACGTTCTTCCCCCATTTCCAATTCTCTCCTCCACTCGGGTTCACGATCTTTATCCCGTATCCCTTGGACATCTTAAGGGCCCATGCAACATAAGCCGCGAGCTTATCCATCTCTCCCTTCCTTATGTAATCCATCACGAACCAGTTGAATCCAAAGAGCGTCATCGATAACTTGTCCAATATCGGTATATCCCTTAATTCTTCATGTGTGTGTATCGCGGTCAGAATCGGCATCGCAGCTTCTACCATCGTCGTGTAACCCATCCTTGCATACCTGTATCCTTCCCCATATACATTAATCACGGAGTAGCCGGATTCAGGCATCGTTATGGCCGTCTTTCTTCTTAATCCCCTTCTCCCGTCCTCCGGCCTCATCAACCTTCCAGTATTAACCTTCGATCCAGAAAGATGTGCGTGTCCCTCCACACCCCCTGGCAATACCAGCAGACCGTTCACGTCCAGGATATTCGGTTTTTTAACCTCTTCCACGATCTTTCCGTCTCTAACGAATATATCCTTCTTCTCCCCGCATATATCATTTAAAGGGTCATAGACGATTCCATTTTTTATCAATAGTTCACTCAATCTTTCACCCCCATCCTATCGATCTTCTCGATGATATCTCCAATTATCTCAAAATCGCTCTTGAATTTGGAGTCTATAAGTTTTTTGAACCTTATCGGAACATCATCCATTCTATAAGCGGTCCCATCCATCTCCACACCACTTATGGCAGTTGGAATGATCAAATCTGCAAGTTCGCTCGTCGCGCTCGGATGAGGATCCATCACGATCAGGGGAATCTTTGCCATCCGCCTCACCGAAGAGTTTACAAAATGTGCCCCAGGATCCGAGGCTACCACGAGCATTGCATCAACCTCTTCTCTGATCAAAAGATCGTTAGAGGTCGTCTCTCCAGGATTATAGTATGGGTAGCCCCTTCTGAAATCAACCGCATAAGGAAATCCTGTCCTCCAGGTAAATACCGCTCCTGCTCCGGCAACGTTATAATGTCCCCGCATCGGCATGAGCGAGAACTTCGTATGGCGATTCAGCTCCCGCACCAACCTCTCCAACGCCGCTATGTTCTTGTACTTTGGTCCAGTCATCGTCACGCCCATCCCGAAGAATACCATTCCGAAGTTAGCATGCTTCATCTCTTCTGCAAGCCCAATCAATTCCTCCTTCTTGACTCCGCCAATCTCTTCTGGGATGCTCTCTTCTTTTCCCATGACGATAGCGATTAAAGAAGTTAGAATCTTATA
>CABGHG010000207.1 GCA_902158735.1 Candidatus Methanolliviera sp. GoM_oil | reverse complement strand
AATAAAAACCATTTCCTTTTGATGCTGCTTCATCAAACATCCCCCTTATATCTATCAGTACAGGCTTATCATTCATGAACTTCTTTACATCCTCCAATTTCATCTTCTTAAATTCATCATGTGCAACTGCCACAATAACACCATCCATTTTAATTTCCATATTCAAATTATCCAAAGCATTCACACCAAACCCCTTTATCTCCTCCCTGCTGAGTAAAGGGTCATAGCCATATGCATCTACTCCAAACTCCTTCAACTCCTTCACCATTTCCCTCACCGGCGATTCCCTCGTATCCGGTACGTTCTCCTTGTATGTCAACCCCTTAATCAAAACCTTAGAACCCTTTATCACCTTACCAACGTCATTCAATCCTTTAATTGCCATCTCTGCTACGTGCTTTGGCATGTAATCGTTTATCGCTCTCCCTGCTAAAATCACCTGTGGATGATAACCTAACTCCTTCGCTTTATACACCAGGTAATAGGGATCAACAGGAATGCAATGCCCACCAACCAATCCAGGCTTATACGGCTGGAAATTCCATTTCGTAGCGGCAGCATCCAAAACGGAGTTTGTATCCAATCCCATCTTATGGAATATGATCGCCAATTCATTCATCAACGCAATATTCAAATCCCTTTGAATATTTTCAATAACCTTTGCAGCTTCTGCGGTTCGTATGTCTTTTGCTTTATAGACATTCGTTATTAAGCCGTAAAGTTCAGCTAATATTTCTGTTGTTCCCTCATCCATCCCCGCAACGATTTTCGTTATCTTTGTTAATGCGTGTGCTTCATCACCCGGATTAATCCTTTCAGGCGAGTAGCCAATTTTGAAGTCCGCACCGCATTTTAGTCATGATTCATTTTCTAAATCTAAAATGGGAGCAATGATCTCTTCAGTAACTCCAGGATAGACGGTAGATTCCAATACCACTGTGGCACCGCTCTTTAGATTCTTGCCGACAGTTTCTACTGCGGATTTGACATATCGCAAGTCTGGCTCCTTCGATTTTGTCACGGGCGTTGGCACTGCAATAATAACGAAATCCGCATGTTTTATTTTCGATGGGTCTGAAGTGAATTCTATGTTGTCTTCGTTGTTATTGTTGTTTAGATCCCCTATCTTATCATCGTCTATATCGAATCCAATCGTCTTCAAATGCTTTGAGAATGCCTTCGCCAACGGCAAGCCGACATATCCTAAGCCGACAACGCAGACGGTTTTTTGTTTCATTTTATTTCTTTAAAAAGTTTTGTCAAGGTTTTTACCGAAGGTAAAAAAGGTTGTGTGAAAATCTGTGTAATCTTCTGGCTACTCTTTTTTGTACTTAAAAGCGTACTCAGAATGCTTCTTTAGAACTTGTTTTATCTCTGATATGTCTGAAGAGTTCGGCTTGATTGGTATGAAATTCTTCCTGCCTTTCCTTCCAATCTCCTTTCCATTCTTCAAAAAATTCTCCTTTTTTCATTTCCAATCGCCCATTTAAATTTTTATTGTCTTTCTATAAGTATCTTTGTAATCTTTAGCCACTTCTTCCGGTAGTAATTCCGAAATTCCTCCCATTTGTTTCACCACCTAAGATATTATAAGTTCCATATATACGTAAATCTTTTTCTTGTAGCCGCATCCAAAACGGATTTTATATTCAAATGCATTTTATGGAATATTATCGCCAATTCGTTCATCAATGCAATATTCAAATCCCGATGGATGTTCTCAATGACTTTAGCTGCTTCTGCTGTTTTTATGTCTTTTGCTTTATAGACATTGGCAATCAAACTGTAAAGCGCAGCTAATCTTTCCGTTGTATCATCGTCCATTTTGATTCCTCATTTGGGTGATTCGTGATGCGTCACTCATTCTTTGCTCCTATTTTTGATGCTTTTTCTTATTCTAAAACTTTTAGTATCTGTTATATGATATACTTTCCCTGTATGCTTTTCTCTCTTCTAAAACATTTCCTTTCTATCGCGTTAGCATCCCTTTATTTTCAATCACACGGCGTTTTTTCATTACCTTATTATTCGCCTCAATATCTGATAAAAACTCTTCCTAGTTTTTACCAAGACAATCTCTATTCGATTTTTATTTCCCACTCATCAATTGGTATCCCTTCCCCTTCTTCCAGTTCCTTGAGAGACTGGTTGATGCTCCCGAAAGCTTCTTC
>CABGHG010000206.1 GCA_902158735.1 Candidatus Methanolliviera sp. GoM_oil | reverse complement strand
ATGCATATATGCCGGGAGATATCTCTTTCATCTCTGTATTCCATTTTGAAACTTCGTGGCACATCAGATTCCCTCAATTTTACTTCTTCTTTCTTTTGTATAATTAATATCTCTCTTGCCCATTGGGGCAGAAAGCATTTATCCCCTTCTCTTTATCCCCTTCTCCTCCCAGTACTTCTTCTCCAGCTCTCTCTTTAACGTCTTTCCATGGGGAGTTTTTGGGAGCTCTTCGACGAATTCGACGATCTTTGGAATCTTATATCCGTATAGACCTTCTTTCTTGCAGTGTTCTATTATTTCCTCTTTGCTCGATTTCTCTCCCTTTTTTAGTTCGATGAGAGCTAATGGAACCTCTCCCAAATCCTTATCTGGAGCTCTGATCACGGCCACGTCTGAAACCTTTGGATAACTTATGATCTTCGCCTCTATCTCATTCACGTAGATGTTCACTCCACCGACGATCACCATCTCCTTCTCTCTTCCAGTTGGGTATAAGAAGTCGTCTTCATCGAGGTATCCGCGTTCGAAGTCATTGTACCACTCCACCCCATCTACCATGCGGAGGTTTTCATCGAGCATCTCTTCCGTGCCGGGATAATGGAGCGTGGTGGTGCCCATACTTCTAACGTGAATCGTTCCCTCTTTCTTCGGTGGACATTCTCTCCCCTCTTCGTCAAAGATCTTTATGTCTCCCCCTCTGTGGTTCTTCCCGACGCTTTCGATGTGTTCTGGATTTTTCATGTAATCCTTCGCCGTCAATATCGTTATCGGCGTCGTCATCTCGACGGAGGAATAATATTCGTTATAGACCGGTCCAGTGGCACCCTGTTGGATAAATAATTCATTTATTCCTCTTTTAACGACAGGCGGACACGGAGCCGCGGCGGTCACGATTGTGCGCATCGAACTCAGGTCATATTTTCTCTTTATTTCGTCAGGTAGTGTTAATATTCTCTGAAGGTGCACGGGGGCACAATGTATATAATTTATCTTCTCCTGCTCGCTGAGTCTCAGCACCTCTTCCGGATCATATCTTTTCATCATCACGAAGGGCGTACCAAGGAGAGTAAAAGTTGTGAGACAGAAGTAAAGCGGCGTGCCATGGTAGAACGGACCGGGAAGTAACGCCTTGAACTTAAAATCGATTCCTCCATAGTAGTAGTGGCACGAAATGCCCATGATGAGAAGTCTCATATACTGTCCGAGCGATGCCCCGTGTGGTACCTTTGCCTTATCGCTAAAGAGATAACTCCACGTATCAAAGGTGCCCACACTCTTTGGCACCCCGGTCGTTCCACCTGTGTACGGATTCACGCCAAGTATAAATTCTTCCAGTTTGGTGGGTTCTTTATCCGGTGATTCTTTTATCAGATCTTCGTATGATAACATCCCCTCCGAAATTTTTTCCCCAACCACGATATAACGTTCGATCCCCTCCAATTTGTCCTTTACTTCATCGATCCTTCCAACGAACTCCTCATCCAATATGAGCACGTTTGGTCTTCTCCTGTTCAGCATCGTCGCCAATTCTTCTCCCCTGAAGTGCCAATTTACGAGCGGCGCCGTGCAGCCGATGAACCACGATGCGGATTGCGACTCTAAGTATTCATTTCCATTGTATAGCATTATGCCAACTTTATCCCCAGGTTTTACTCCGAGACCTTGTAATCCATTCATCAACCTTAAAGTTCTCTCTTTAAACTCCTTGAATGTAAATCTCTTGTCCCCAGAGATAACTGCCTCTCTATTATCTCCAAATGCATCCCACATTGATAATATGCCACCTGAAAGGATCCTCCCCAATTTAAAGTTGAAAAAATCTGCTACGATATTTACCAGTCCAACTCTTCTCACCGTGCCCAACGCAAGGGGAATAAGATTCTCTATTCCCCACTGCTTTACAATCGTCGCCAATATTCCATACGTCTGCTCCATTCTCAACAAATCTGGCAGGGCCTTCAAAGTATTTGCGAGGCTCTTTTCCCTTTTCACTTTTACTCACTTCTTTTCTATACTCAGTATCTTCCTCGCCTCGTCGGGCGTCGCGATCTCCCTTCCAAGTTCCTTAGATATTCTTGCGATCTTTGCAACCAGCTCCGAATTACTCTTTGCCAAGACGCCTCTCTCTAGATATATATTGTCCTCCATACCTACCCTGACATGTCCTCCCATGATCACCGCAAGGGTGCCCATCTCCATCTCGTATCTTCCCGGGGCGCAGACGGACCATGTATACTTATCCGGGATCCTCCTCACGCAGTAGA
>CABGHG010000205.1 GCA_902158735.1 Candidatus Methanolliviera sp. GoM_oil | reverse complement strand
CAAAGAGATACTTGAATAAGGTTAATATTGGAAATAAACATTTGCTTGGATAGAGATGATAAGAAAATTCACCCACAGGGATATGAGAAGGATATTGGAGATAGAATCGAACTCCTTCCCAAAATCTACTTACGATCGATTCGCGTTCTTCTACCTTTCAAGATTGTATCATTTCTTGGTATATAAAGATGAGAAGATTCTCGCGTACATCATCTTTGATGAGAGAAACGGCCACATTGCTTCGATCGCGGTCGATCCATTGCATAGAAGAAAGGGGATAGGAAGGAAGCTCGTAGAAGAGGTGCTTAAAAATTGTGGAAGGGCATGGGTGGAGGTGAGAGTGAGCAATAAAATTGCGCAGGCATTTTACGAGGCTCTTGGGTTTATTGATATAGGGGTTGTACCAAATTATTATGGAGACGAAGACGCACACGTGATGGTAAGATCAAGGTAATTCCTTCAGCCGGATTCTATCTTCAACTACTTTGGCTCACATTTATTTATGCGGTTGGTAAGATGTAGATAAGATGAATAGAATCGATCGCCTTCTCTCCCTATTCCCATTGTATTCAAAAGATCTGGGAATAGACTTGGCAGAATCACCCGGCAGGTTCAAATGGTTTCTGGCATCAATTCTATTTGGCGCGAGGATAAGCGAGAAGATCGCCTCTAACACGTATAGATGGTTTGACAGATGCGGGGTCAACACCGCCGAGAAGATCGTATCTGCAGGGTGGGATGAATTGGTCAAGATGCTGGACGAAGGCGGATACGTACGATATGACTTCTCCACCGCGACTAAATTGCTAAATATAATGGAGGTCCTTAAGGAGGAATATGGTTCGTTGGATGGTCTGTACGATCAGTCATCTGATACAAATGATTTGGAGAGGAGATTGAAGGAATTTAAGGGTATCGGAGCCGTGACGACACACATATTTTTGAGGGAGATGAGGGGTATATGGAATGTTAACCCTGATGTTCCTGATAAAGTGAAAGAGATCGCGGGTAATCTCGATATAGATTTAAACGTTGAAGGAGAGAAATTGGCGAGGATCGAGACGGCGCTCGTTAAACTCAACCTGAGATATTGTAAGCATAAGGGATGCGTTAAATGTCCGATGAGAGAATATTGCAAGAGGAGAAGATGAAATTGTCAGTAACTTGAGGAGAATATTTAGATGGATACAGGTTTCACTGACAAACTAGATCAGTTCGTAAGGGAAATGCCTAAGGTAGAGCTTCATCTCCATTTGGAAGGAGCTATACCAATAGAGACGCTGTTTAACCTTATCCGAAGGGGAGGGAAAGAACCTTCAATCAAGAAGATCGACGATTTACGTAAGAAACTCACTTATACCGATTTTGAGCAATTTATGAAAGTATGGATTTGGAAGGATACCTTCATCGAAGAAGAGAGGATCTTTGAAGAAATAGCTTATCAGGTATTGAGCAACCTAAGTAAACAGAATGTCAAATACGTTGAGGCTTCCTATGCTCCTGATAATTATTGGAGACAAGGTTTGTCTGTACGAGGGATAACTGATTGCTTGATCAAAGGCAAGGAAAGGGCATATCATGATTTTGGCATTCAAAGTGAGCTGATCGTAGTCCTTGGAAGAGCTTATGGGCCAGAGATAGGCATGAAATGCTTGGAGGAGGTTACACCCTATCTGGGCAAAGGTGTTATAGGTATTGATCTTGGAGGAAATGAACAAAGATTTCCAGCAGATCCTTATGCTTTTGTTTACAAAGAAGCAAGAGAACGAGGATTCAGAACTTACCGCTCATGCGGGTGAGACGGCAGGAGCAGACTCTATATGGACTGTTGTTGAGAAACTGGGCGTTGAACGGATTGGTCATGGAGTAAGGGCATATGAAGACCCCCGACTTGTATCTCTACTTAAGGAAAGGGAGATTCCTCTGGAGATGTGTGTGACCAGCAATGTGAGGACGGGGGTTTGTAAGTCTGTGGAATTTCATCCAATAAAACAATATTTTCAAGAAGGACTGGTGGTGACTGTGAACTCAGATGATCCCACCATGTTCAACACCTCTATCACTCGAGAATATTTGGTATTAGCTCGGAAACTTAAGTTTACGATAGGTGACCTGAAACGTCTGATTATTAATGGTATTGGCGCTTCTTTCATGCCAGATAAGAAGAAAGAGTTGATAAAATCCCAGTTTGAAGAAGAATGGCACCAATTGTTGAACAAGTACTACTAATCCGGTAATGTGGTGGCAACTTCAGATAACAGCGGGTGTGCGGTTCGCTTACGCTCCGCCCAAATTCCCCTCGCAACTTTACCCGCAAA
>CABGHG010000204.1 GCA_902158735.1 Candidatus Methanolliviera sp. GoM_oil | reverse complement strand
AAGTGCTATATTCATCTACAATATCGTTTCGACCGCTCAGATTCCAGTAGTAACAGACCCAGCAAAGATGGCGGGAGCATTTGAACCACTGATGAAAAGCCCAATGATGCAGCTTTCATATGCAATCAATATTCTCTTCATGCTGTGGAGTGCGAACATCTGGGTGTTCGGGCTGAAACATGCGAGGAATCTAACGACGAAGAACGCATTGATTACCGTTGCTATTCCAGTGGCTGTTTACGTTCTGTGGACTATCTACCAGATGGGGGTGATGTGAATGCGCAAAACGATCTCCACTTTATTTTTTTTGTTCTTATTCGTTGCATTTGCAGTATCAAGCGTCAGCACAGTTAGTTCAGTAACAGGAGAGCAGAAATCTTCTGTTATGATCACCGGTTATCAAGTGAATCCAGAAGTGCTCATGTGCAATGATTTGGGTACGGTAACCGTGACAGTGAAGAACATGGAACCGAAGAGCGTAAACATAAAAGAGGTACAGATCTTAAGTCAGGGAATAAAAGTGCTGAGCGATTCGTACGTTAACCCTGGTAGTTTAGGACCTGGTGGAGCTCTAAGCCTCACGTTCACTATAAAGGCAAGTTGTCCCGACGGCATTTACTATCCAAAAGTAATGGTAAATGGTGAAGGCGCCCAGAGCATAAGATATTCCTTTCCTGTGACGGTGGACAGTTCTTCTTTAAACATCGGCGTTAAGGACGTTCCGGAAGATATTTTTAGAGACGAACGAGCGAAGATCGAGCTCGTTGTCGGTAATTCCAGACCAAATAACGTCACAGCCGTGAAGATCGTTACCGAGGATAAAGACGTAATGCCCTCGGAAGTCTTCATAGGCGCGCTATCGGCAGACGACTCGGAAGTTGCCGCTTACTATTTCACACCGCAAGCGAAGGGCGATTGTGTCCTGAACTTCAAGTTACAATTCAAAAACGGCGATAATTACCATTATACCGATTTGAGCGTACCTTTGGATGTGACAGAGAGCAAAAAGAGCGCGGAACTCATCCTCACGGGTATCGAAGTGGAATCCATGCCCGGAATGAACGTGTATAAGATCACAGGCGACATAAACAATGCGGGCTTAGAAGCGGCAAATAGCGTGGTTATGAAGGTAGGTGATGCAGAAGGCATAGAGGCAATGCAGCCATACAAGGCCTATTTCGTGGGCTTGCTCAATGCGGACGATTTCAGCAGTTTCGAACTCAATGTAAAGGTAGGTGGGAATGAAACGCAGGTGCCGCTTATCATCGAGTACAAGGATGAAGATGGTATTCTGTCCTCGGAGCATGAATACATCTCGATTGAAAGTACTCAGAAGATCGTAAGTACAGGAGAATTGCCCGTTCCGATGATTGCAGTGGTTATTGTGATTGCAATAGTAGTCATTGGGATGATTGCGTATTCATGGAAGAAGAGATGAATGTGGTGGAGCTTGTAGAAGTAACAAAAGTATATGAGCTCCCTCGCGGGAGCGTCAAAGCGCTTGATAACGTGACGGCAAGCATAGAAGCCGGCGAGTTCATTTCTGTTATGGGCCCTTCGGGCTCGGGAAAGACAACGTTTCTTAATATCATCGGGTGTTTGGACACGCCGACAGGAGGTACAGTAGACATCGGTGGTGAAAACATCAATGGACTGGATGATGAAGCGTTGACTAAGATAAGGCGTGATAAAATAGGATTTGTATTTCAGCAGTTTAACCTTATAGCCACATTAACTGCACTTGAGAATATCGAGTACCCGATGATATTAAAGGGCGTGAACGGGCACGAGGAAAAGAGCAAGGAGCTCGTGAGCTCTGTTGGATTGGAGGAGGCACTGGGCGAGAACAAACCAAACGAGCTTTCAGGAGGCGAGCAGCAGCGTGTTGCTATTGCTCGTGCACTGGCAAATGACCCTGATATAATTCTTGCCGATGAGCCTACTGGTAATCTGGACTCGAAGACGAGTAAAGACATTATGCAGCTCCTGAAAGATACGAACGAGCGTGGGAAGACAATCATCATAGTTACGCATGACCCGCAGGTTGCTTCGTATACTAAACGCACATTCAGGCTTGTTGATGGGAGGATAGACAGTGATGGCGTATTTCTATAAGACCATGAGATTACACAAGATAAAATGATCTTCTTCGAGTTCGCAAAACGGAACCTCGCAAGGCATAAGTTCAGGTCGGTGCTCGCCATCATAGGGATTGTGATAGGCGTGCTGGCAATAACAGCACTGGGTATCCTCGGAAACAGTGTCCAGCTCGCCGTCTCTGAGCAGTTGTGCATGATAGGAAATGAGCTCGTAGTCTACCCATATGGCGAAGAAGCGATTTCAGAAGATAATTTCGAGAAGATCGAGAAAGTAGCAGAGGCTATCCCGGTAC
>CABGHG010000203.1 GCA_902158735.1 Candidatus Methanolliviera sp. GoM_oil | reverse complement strand
GTCAAAGTATTATCCATGAGATCTTTCCAATCTTGATGCAAAAGATCTGCTATACATTTGAAAAACTCCTCTACCTCACGCTGATGCCCTGGTCCTTTGGGCGAATCATCCCATAATCCACATTCTCTCCTATACCTATTTCCTTTCTCAAAACTTGGTATCGGATCACGTCTGGCAACTTCCTCCTCACTACCGCCGGGATTCATACCTACAAACATCAATTTTGTTGATGGACTGAGAGTTCTTTTCGATGTATGGAGAAAAACCCATCCCTGCCCATATCCTTGTTTTTTACGTTCCTCCTCGATTTTTTGAACTGCTTTATCAAAAATATCCTCCATCATATCACCTCATGTCAAATTTGGAAAAATTGTTGTAAACATCATTTCTATGACCGATAATGTGGGCGATTATCTTTTCACCCGCTATCTCATATATGGTTCTGTACTTACCACTCCTCAAACGCCAATATTTGCTATGTTTTAGATGCTCTCCTAATTCAGGGTTGTCTCTTAATCCAATGAGCTTCGTTTCTATTCTTTGTGATATATCCTTATCCTGTCTGGTCAAAAAATCATTGGCCTTTGGGCAGATAAGAATTTCATGGGGATGTGGTCTCATTTCTATTCCCTTCTCGTTTAATGATCAACTTGTCTCCCTCGACTTCAAATTTTGTTTATTCTTTTCAAATTCAGAATTCAGGCTCTCTGAAAATAGTTTAGCATCAAACTCGTCAAGTTCTCCCGCCTCGAACAATTTAGCAGTCAATTCAGCAATCGATTCAGCAAGGTCTGTTACTGACCTTAATAACGCCTCAAATAGAATTGATATCGGAACATCATCTTGTCCGCGTTTACTGCACTCCTGGGGAAGACCGTCCATCAACATATACATATAGTGGCATGCTATTCCTACTGCGGTTCCTTGGGGCATATACTTCCCTGTTCTGCTTTGTAGCCAACTCTGCCATTGAATTACGGGCTTTTTGAATCCCTCGTCAATTTTTATGACACTTTTTCCACTCATTTTTATCATCTCTTTGAAGCTATGATATCCTTTAAGATCAATAGGTATATAAAGGTTACCTTTTGAACCTATAATATCAAATCAGATTACATCAGATCCTTTAAGGTAATAAATCAAGATAATGCGAGGAAAACGGAAGGATGCGAATGATAGATAATGGAGAACAGCAGTCCCAGTTACCTTACAACCCTGCCCCTAAATTTTTTCCCTCCTCCATAGGAGGGATCATAGACGCGCGAAGTTTGAAGGGTGAATGTTTCTTTATGGGAATTATTCATTCCTTAGGATATTTCGGGGGTGTGGGTGGATCGTCTCATTGAGATATTCACAGATCTTCGATTTGCATACTAAAAATCTCCGATTTTTGAAAGGAGTGGGGAGGTTCGGAGAAGAACTGGTTACCGCAGTAGATCTGAAGAAGGTTCTTGACATGAAGGAGGTAGAAGGATTACCGAGTTAAGAAGAGATGTATTATTCTGGCCCAAATTCTAAAAAGGGAATTGCTACATTCTTCTTTTCTCTTTTTCTCCCCGGTTTTTTATTTTTGTGGTTCTCTTTAACACACGATTTTACAAAAGATCGAGATTGTAAAATATCGAAGTATCTTGACCGTTAATGGTAGAGCAATTTTATCTATTGTCCCCTCCCATCCCACTTATCGTAAGCCCATAATGCTTTGTCCAGCTCACGCAAACTGACACCCAATTTTCTCGAAATGCATCGCATGATATTTGTATATTCTAACCATGCCTCTACATCTGCATCATCGGCATGTCTGTTCCATCTACCTGCTTTCTTCAAGCTCTTTCGGGCACGCACGTCAAAAATAGGGAACTCATCAGGCTGCAAGAAATGCAATATAGTAGATGCTACTGCAACTTGAACGCCTTTCAGCACTGTCAGTATGTGCAATTTTAATCGCTCGTTGGATACGTTGTATGCTAATTGGGTGGCTTCCTTTACTAAAGTTTCGTCGTTAGCTTCAAAATACTTTTTTGGCCGACGAGTCTTCCACTCCCCGATTTTAATGAAATGATCCTTATCCAAAAACTTTGGTTCAGGTCGCTCAGCAATCCACGCCCTAATATTTTCTTCGTCCTGCCGATCTTTTGTTTTTTGCCTCTCGTTATATTTTTTTGAGCAATCACGTACAAAATCATGAGAGATATCTAGCATATCACATCTAACATATCACAGAAGTTTTATAAACTTTCTCCTAATGCTTTAAATTCCAAAAATAAAATCTTTAACCTCTTTTTCTTCTAATCTCCCCCGTTTTTTATTTTTGTGGTTCCCTTTAACTACACATCAAATTTTACAAAAGATATAAATTGTAAAATCTAACCGACGTATCGTTCTTTGGGTGGCATTTAATTAATGATAGATG
>CABGHG010000202.1 GCA_902158735.1 Candidatus Methanolliviera sp. GoM_oil | reverse complement strand
TATCTTTTCAGCTCCCAACATTGCAGCTCCCAATGCTCCCGTTATTTGTGGCTCGCTTGGGATATGAATAGATACGTGCAAAATTTCCTCCAAGGCTTTCACAGCTCCTATATTCTTTGCCACTCCGCCACTCATTACCACTTCCTTTCTAATTCCAATTCTTCCTACAAGACCCAGGATGCGTCTTGCAATAGACTTATGAATCCCAGCTAATATATCCTCTTTATCATATCCCTTAGCTCGCAGGGATATGATTTCAGATTCCGCAAATACTGCACATGTGCTACTTATGTTCACATCCTTCCTTGATCTAAGCGATACTTCACCCATCTCGTGTTATTGGAATGCCTTTGATTATGACTCTCACCATTCCTGTATGAAGCCTATGATAGGAGCATGTATCTGGGATATCTCCGTATGTCTCCGCGGCTTTTAGCACCTCATCCCCCATTCTTCTACCCCCGCAATATGAGGAATATCCAGCCATAAAATGGCAAGCCATATTAGGTGTAGCGTATGGATATATGAATGAAGGTCCTGAAGCCCAAGCAACTTTCTCTCCTTTCTCTTTTGCCTCCCTAAGCCCAGCCCAGTGCTTATCCACCAAAGGTCCTATCTCTTTCGTCGTTTCCAATCTATTTAATTCTATCGGTTGACTTTCTTTTTAGCATAAATATTTTAAAACATTGTATCCATCAATTTTAGGAGATTGGGATGCGGCGTGAAAGGAGAAGACAGGAATAGATGAATTTTCAAAGAAATATATATGGAGGGAATAGAAGACAATGGATGTTGAGCACATTGAAGAGAGAACGTTCAACCGCTAAAAAATTCGAAGAAGATCGATCAGTCAGCTATTTATATTGAAAACAGAAATGAGAATTATGTTAAATTTTGAATTAACACCAGAACAAGAGCAATTAAAAGAAGAAGCAGGAGAATTTGCAGAGAGAATATAGCACCGAAAGCATCGGAAATAGATGAAAAAGATGAATTTCCCTGGAATATCTGGAAAGAGATGGGTAAAGAACCGTATATATACACAGGGATGCATATTCCAAAAGAATATAGGGGGTACCCGAGAAGCTTGCTTGATATCGTAATTATTATTGAGGAGATTGCAGCTCGTGGTGGAAGCCCAATCTGTAATGCATTACTTGAGATTGCAGGATTAGGAACGGCAACGATCGTAAATGGTGGAAATGAAGAACAGAAGAAGAAATACTTGCCTCCAGTGGCAAGGGGCGAAAAAATGGGTTGCTTCTCGTTGACTGAACCAGGGACAGGATCTGACGCATCCGGTATTAAATGTCGAGCGGAAAGAGTTGGGGACGAATATGTTATAAATGGAAGGAAGCGTTATACGAGCGGCGCACATGTATCTGCATATATAATTCTATTTGCGGTGACGGATCCAGGTAAAGGGGCGAGAGGCATCAGTGCTTTCATCGTTCCAACAGATACACCGGGATATTCTGTTCTTGAACAGGTCAAATGTATGGGATTGAGAGGCCACCAGGATGAAGAATTGCTCTTTAAAGATTGCAGGATTCCAAAGGAGAACCTAATTGGCGAAGAAGGTAAGGGATTGCATTATGGTCTGGCATCACTGGATGAAACGAGAACAACGTTGAGCGCTGGATTTATTGGGCTTGCAAGGATATGCCTCGAATCAGCGGTCGAATATGCGAAGGAGAGGACGACTTTTGGCAAGCCATTGTTTCATCGCCAAGCACTAGGCTTCCCCTTGGCGGATGTTGCCACTGAGATCGATGCTGCAAGATTGCTTAACTATAAAGCGGCTTGGTTGCACGATAAAGGGATGAGACACACCGTTGAAACGGCAAAAGCAAAAATACTCGCCACTAAAGCGATGCTGGATGCTGCAAACACGACTATCGAGGTGTATGGGGGGTTTGGATGCACAACGAGATACCCGACCGAACGTTACTATCGAGATGCAAGGATATGGTCTTTTGCGCAAGGCACACCTGAGATAATGAAATTCATCGTTACGAGGGACCTTTTCGGAAAATATGAGATGTAATTACCTTAACGGATAAACCTGGTATCGATTGCCCAGATAAATGAGAAAGGATCTCCAATTCTTTATTCATTATTTGAAGGATCATTCGGAGATACTGACACGATAGAAAGTTTTTTATAGGACTAAAATAACTGCTAACCACCTAAATTAAAGGAAGGGTAAAAAATATGAGAAAGACAGGAACAGTGAAATGGTTTAGTGCAAGTAAGGGCTATGGTTTTATTGAGCTCGAAGATGGGACAGGGGATATATTTGTGCATTACTCTGCCATAGCAGGGGATGGATTTAAGACCCTAGAAGATGGGCAGGTAGTAAGTTTTGAAGTTGTGGAAGGCGACAAAGGCCTTCAGGCAGATAAAGTGGAGA
>CABGHG010000201.1 GCA_902158735.1 Candidatus Methanolliviera sp. GoM_oil | reverse complement strand
ATATTGAACACGGTTCGGCCGTCAATCCGTTTCGTTCCGGATAGCGCTGGGATGTAACAGACTTTGGTCTTGGGAGGCAAAATAATTGTAGAGGCCTATTGCCTCATCTAAAAAACAACACTAAATAGATTGGTTGCCTCATCTAAGAATCAACACGAAAGCAATTCAAGATCGCCCTCTCAAGGAGTTATCCACACGGGGACGCCGGTGGTCGGGTGAAAGCCGACCGGCGAACCCTTGTGGATAACTCATATCGGTACTGCTCATATAGAGTCTGAATATTTCGATGCAAATAGTCTTTCTTTTAAATATGGAAAAGCAATTCAGCAGCTCATACGATTTAGTTGGACCTATCATAGCAGCATCTCTTCTTTGAGTCAAAAAAAACTCATACTTCTTTGACCTCAATTATTCTTCCTCCTAACGACAATTATGTCTCCCAGACCCTCATTTCTTGTGTTCTGAGAGAATCTATGGGATAACCGCATAGCATCATACAAAACTCTTTCATAGAAGGCCGTAGAGAGCTTTTCCGGGACAAAGTGGACTTTGGATATTGGATACCCCTGTTTTGAGCTTCAGGAGCTCTGAGTGTTTTTTCACTTTCAAGGCTTTTCTCTCTTCACTCTTTCTTTGTCTGTTTATTGAGAGGTATTCAGATACCATATGCTTTGAAAGAATGCACTGACTAAAACCCTCGAGTGAGTTTATTAACGTTATAGGTAAGCAGCCAGAGAGGAGCGCGTAAAAGATCATCAAGCATACTCCCTTAAAGCTTGTCCCTTTGAAGCTGCCATCCTATACAGCTTGGCTTGTAGCTTTTCTATGTTCCTCTTCAGTTCCACCGGATTGTGCTTCTCAAACTCTGAGCGTAAGAAACGTTTGGTCGATTCAGGTATATGATCAGATTCAAGAAGCCTCTGGCATGGAGTCTTGGCCACATCATATTTCTTTTTGACCCTGCTGCCTTCTCTTGTCTTTGTAATCAGCTTCTGTGATGGATGGTAGTAATTTATCAATAGCCGCAAATTACTGTACAATTCGTTCATCACTTTTACCTCTTCTTCAGTGTCAAACCGCGCATAGCCCACATATTTCCTTACCACAGTGTAGTTTTTCTGTTCCACGAAGCAGTTGTCGTTTTTTCTGTATGGTCTGCTGCGGGTGAAGACAAGCTCTTCCCGTTCGCAATATTTCATTAGATGCTCATTGATAAACTCACCGCCATTATCCGAATCGATGCCCAGCAGCTTAAAGGGCAGATTTTTGCACCTGATATCCAGCAAAGCCTCGAATACCCATCTCCGTGCCTTATTCTTAACCGCCCAGGGCTCAGTCCAGCCTGAATTGACATCCGTTGCATCAAGGGTGAAGGCAAACTCGCCACTGGCACTTCCTCCGTCATGGCCCACCAGGTCGATTTCCAGGTATCCAGGTTTCTTCTCATCCCAATCAGAGAAGGTTCGTATCGGTATCTTGTTCTTCAACAGAGTGCCTGGTTTGGTATGGCTTCTCCCCTTTATCCTCATCCTCTTCCTCTCCGCACTCAGAAGACGGTCTATTGTGGCAGGACTTATACTGAATAGCTTTTTTCTTGTCTCTTCATCTACTTCAATCTCTCCAAGCTTCTCAAGAAGGGGGAGAATGTTTTTCAGTGCGGGAGCAAGCCTTTTGCCGCACATATAGTCAAGAAGAAACCAAAGCTTCTTAAGAACCTTCAAAACTTTATCATCATATCTCCTGGGCCTTTTTCTCTTCTTCTTTCTCTTAGGCGCTCCAACAACTATCCTTAATAACTGCCCGTCTATACGGCACAGTATTTCTTTGCCATAGTTGCGCAGGATCCAGCCGGCATAGTTACGCTTGTACTGTGTCAGTTGTATAAACTCATCCAATATCCTGCCTTTCTCTTTCTTCGAAGACTTTCGATACCTATTTGCTGTCTCTTTGATAACAGACTTTCTCTCTCTCATAGTAAGCCCCATCCTTTCATCACCTCCTATTCCAATATGTGTTCATTAATGGAATCGGAAAACAGTGACATTTCGTGTTGTTTTTTAGATGAGGCAATAGCTTCCTTTCGTGTTGTTTTTTAGTGATTCAATTCGCTTTCTTGACATCTTTCCAAGTTCGGGTAGAATAGAGCTACATACGAAAATGACAGGTCTAATACTACAAAATTCTCAAAACGAACGCGATCAGATGTGTGTTTTGCTTCTCTCTCTCGGTGTCCAGGGGTTAGCCGTGGCAAACCGCCAAGAGGCTCTCACCCAGATCGAAAAACAACCCGATATAAAAATGGCCATCCTGGATGTCGACAACAAAGAAACCGAGGGAATGCAGCTTCTCAGAGAATTGCGGGAAAATAAAGATACCCGCTCTATCAAGACAATCGTCTACAGCTTTCAATCTAAC
>CABGHG010000200.1 GCA_902158735.1 Candidatus Methanolliviera sp. GoM_oil | reverse complement strand
CACCGGTCAGTCCTAAGACGGCTCCAACTGCCCCCATTATTATCGCGTCTATCAGGTATGATACAAATCTTTTACCGACGCCCGCCTTCTCAATGATTCCTTCCTCAATTACATCAGCCATATTTTAACCTCTTTCATAGAAAATCATTTTAAATGATATATAAAAGTTTTGAAAGATGATCGTATCTCTTCCATCTCCTTGAAATTTTTCACCCCTCCAGAAAATCTGACATCCTCTTCAACGCCCTCAACTTCTCTTTTCTTTCTATCTTTGCGTCTTTAACTGCATTTTTCAAAACTTCTATCGATTCATCGTATTCTCTCCTTTGGACCGGAAAGGGATGGCCGTCTTTTCCGCCGTGGGCGTAGCTGTACGTAACGGGATCCTTCCACGAGAGTTTGGAGCCGTATATGACGTTGGAGACTAAAGCTAAAGATCTTATCGTCTTCTTGCCGACTCCTCTTATCGAGACGAGCTCCTCGTAATTCTTTGGCTGTATCTCGTATATCTTCTTAAGCGTCTGAATCCCTCTTTTTCCTAAATCTATCCGCAATATCTCGTGCCGTTTAGGCATTTTGAGATCTTCTGGGAAACCCGATTCCGAGAAATCTGAGAGTGTGGTATTTCCCGTCAGATAGCGCTCTATATGCCGAGGATTGTCTTTGATAATATCAACGCTAATCTTTCTCGTCTCTTCGCTCTTTATAGATGTCATATCAAGGACGTAATTCTCCTCACGTTCACCACATATCGCACTGTGCGGCTCGACAACGATACTCTCTATATTGGAGGAGAGCCAATGGTATCTCCTCGCGTGCGTATCAGACATTCCCTGTTGAACGACCACCCAATTTCCGTGCTCATCCAAGAATAAGCAGTGGTGATAAAGATCAAATCCGTCTTGCAGGCAGGAATTATCTATCTTTGCAGACATTCTGCTCTTGTAGATTAGATCTCCTACCTTCTCATCAGATAGAGAGAAAATTTCCGAAGCTTTTCTGATCTCCTCAGAAGTTTTCTTAGACGCCTTTCCCTTTCCCCCGGCCACTGCTATTCCGTCTTTCTCCGGGTTCAATGCGACTTTCAGCGCCCCACACGTCGTAGTTGTAGTTCCAGAAGAGTGCCAATCGAATCCAATGATGCAAGAGAGAGATTGAAACCAGAAAGGATCTGAAATTCGCTTAAGAAACTCACCCTCCCCATATTCCAAGATTATTATCTCAGAGATACCGCCCGCGAGTTTGACCATCCGATCAAAAAGCCATCTCGGTGTTCTGCCTCCGTGCAGGGGAAGATCTGCGGTTCCAGATTTTTTCATCTTGGTGAGAACTCTCTTTTTTAATCGGAAAGTATCTCATCCAGCTTCTGAAGTGCCGTTTTTCTCTCCACCAGATATCCAATATCTTTCAACCTCCACCTCCATAATATCTCATTAGAACACGCCTTTGCAATCTGCGAATTGCCCCTTGCCTCACTTCTCCTCAGCACCTCTCTTAACTCCCCATAAGGCGCATCATATAGAAGCCTCTGGGTCTTATCCTTCTCCTCCTTCCGCCTCTTGCATAACTCTCTATAACATATCTCAGCCAGATCGGCGTCTCTTTCTTTGCCGGATTCATTCCGCAATCTTTCCACCGCGGAGAGTCCAATCTTCAATACGGTGAGGTTATCTAACTTTTTGATATCACTGATACTCATTCTATCTCTTTAAAATTCCGGCAATCTATCGAGTAAGCGTCTCGGTATATCGAACCCCCAATAGATGATGATCGCGGAGAGAGTGGTCACCAGATACCACAGCCAGGCGAGTCCCGGCAGTAATCCGGTCGCCTCCAGAACGACGGTGAATAAAGTGAATAAACTTACACCAATGATGAGAAGCGACAATGATAGCCTAACCTCTCTGTAGCTCGCAGGCGATTTTGCCAGATGATAGACAAAGAGACCTATCACACATAGAAGGAGTGGCAATCGGGTAAGTAGCGTTACTGTAACCATCGGTTCGGAGACGGCCTTAACCAACGTGCCCTCAATTGGCACAAGATTCCAGGGAAGATGGCATATCGCAAAGATGTACGCCACGGTCACCACGGTGGGTGCAACCGTCATCAGTGGTTTTTTCATGCGGTCGGTAGATATCGATAGTGAGAAGAGGAAGAGAAAGAGTGTTGATATTCCGCCGAGAAGATTTGATACCTGCTGAAAGGATACCATGGCATTTATACTTCCAAAGCCCAGGTAATTGGCTGTGACTCCACCAGTAATCATCAGATATGCCATCCCCTCAAATAAGGCAAAGAGTGATATGAGAAGTGCGTCTATGTTCTCTTCTTTACGAATTAGACGGGCAAATATCAGTAAAAAAACGATGCCAGTAACGAGTGAGCCTGCAAAGAATGACAGAGTCTGAAACATTTTTATC
>CABGHG010000199.1 GCA_902158735.1 Candidatus Methanolliviera sp. GoM_oil | reverse complement strand
ATATTTGAGGAATTGGGTAGGCTCGGTTATACGGAGTTTATCGTTCCTAAAACGGTTTTAAAAGAGCTTAATATGCTCAAGAGTAGATATAAAGGGAAAAAGAAGTCTTCGGTAGATGTGGCGATATCCCTTACAGAAAGGTGTGAGATACTCGATGAGGATGAGGGATTTGCCGATGCTGTGATCTCAAAACTTGCCTCTAAAGAGGTCGCGGTCGCCACAAACGATAAACGTCTGATCAAGGAGTTGAAGGATAAAGGGGTTAGAGTGGTTAGGCTAAGGCAGAAAAAGCTTTTATGCGAGGAATAGAAAAAGCATGTACAAGAAGATCATACTTTTGGATGCGGTTAGAGTTCCTCCAAACAAACTCTACGGTGATGCCAAGGCTGCCGTTAGGGAGGAATTGAAGAACAAGTTGGAGGGACGAATTGAGAAAGATATAGGACTTATACTGGCGATAACAGATGTAATCGAGATCGATGAAGGGCATATAGTTTTTGGGGATGGGGGCGTGTATTTCAACGCGAAATTCGGTGCACTTGCGTATGATCCGCTATTACAGGAGATAGTGGAAGGAGAAGTGATAGACGTCGTGAAGTTCGGTGTCTTCGTGAGTATTGGGCCATTGGATGGTCTGGTGCACATAAGTCAGATCTCCGATGGTTATATCTCTTATGACGAGAAAAATTCTCGATTGGTCGGAAAAGAGACGGGAAAATCTCTTGTGATAGGAGATAGAATCAGAGCGAGGATTGTGGCAGTGAGCTTGAATGAGTTTGATCTGAGAGATACAAAAATTGGTTTGACGATGAGGCAGCCCTATTTAGGTAAGTTAGAGTGGATAGAGGAGGAGTTGGAAAAAAATGAAAGCGTGTAGAACATGCCATTTGTTATTAGATGGACCTACATGCCCGATTTGCCATTCCAGTGATTTGAGTGATGATTGGAGTGGATATGTCATAATCATCGATCCTTCTCGTTCAAATATTGCAAAGAAGCTTGGTATAAAACTGCCCGGAAGCTATGCTCTGAGAGTGAGGTAGTCAGTGATAGAATTACCAGAGGAGGTTAGATTTCTATTTAAAGATCCTTTTGGAACTCTTTACTGTGGGAAAGGATTAGATTGTGTTTTGAATGCGAAAGAAGAGATTAAGGAAGGAGAAAAGCTTATTGTGGTTGGGGACGTAGCATCTTACTATATATTTAAAGCGGGTCTTTCTCCCGATCTATTCATAATAGATGGGGAGACAAAGCGAGGGAAGATATCGGACGAAGTTAAGAAGATTGTGGAGAAGAGTGGATATAGAAATATAAAAGTTAAAAACCCTCCCGCCACGATCACAAAAGGGATCATAGACGCGATCGAGATGGGTCTTGAGAGAAAAACCCAGATATTTGTAGAGGGAGAAGAGGATCTCGCGGTACTGCCGGCAATGATCCTTGCGCCCGATGCATCTATAATAATCTATGGCCAACCAGATGAGGGGATTGTATTGATCAAGGTTGATGAAGAGATGCGAAATAGAGCCAAAGAGATACTGAAGAAGATGAGCGATTCGGAATTAAAGAATTATCTGTTAGAGAGGCGATTTTGATGAATATTGAGATATTAGAAAAGAAGAAAAATGGATTGTTGGGCAGAGAAGAGATAAGATTTAGGGTGGATCATGACGGGGCAACCCCTAAGAGAGAAGAAGTGGTGAAGAAGTTGGTCTCGATCCTGGGTGCAGAAGAGAAGCTTTTGATCATGGATTCGTTGAAGACGGGGCATGGGAAGAGAGAGGCGATGGGGTATGCAAAGATATACGATGACGAAGAGACGTTGAAAGATGTAGAACGGATTAAAGAAGAAGGTAAAGGCAATGTCAATAAATAAACTCTACAATGTAAAAGATGGTAAGATCGAAAGGATCAAGAAGATCTGTCCCAGGTGCGGAGAAGGAGTGTTCTTGGCGGAGCATGAGGACAGGTTTGCATGCGGCAAATGTGGATATACTGAGTTCAAGGGGAAAGGCAAAAAGAAATAAAAACATCTTTACCCTCTTCTTCGTTTTGAATATGAAAGTCGGCTCGAAAATTTGACATAAAATCAAACGAAAAAAACTATAATGGAGAGGATGAAAATGGCAAAAAAACTAGACATTAACTTTAGAAAAACCTGTTCTTGCCCGAATAATCATATAAATTGTCTTACCGCTAAAGAATGGGTCCGAAACCAGGTTGCTGTTTGGGAATTGTATTATGAAAAAAGAGATATTAGAGATAAAGACATTCATCCCGCCGTATTTCCAATTGCTTTACCTAAAAAGTGCATAGAACTTTTTACTCATGAAGGAGAGCTAGTACTTGATCCTTTTGTAGGTATCGGGACCACTCTTATTGCGGCACGAGATTTAGGAAGGAATGCTGTGGGATTTGATCTTAACC
>CABGHG010000198.1 GCA_902158735.1 Candidatus Methanolliviera sp. GoM_oil | reverse complement strand
GTCAAGACAGGATTTTGTTGCCATTTTACCGAAGATAAAAGCGAGCATAAAGTTGAAAGGTTATTTCCTGGCGGGTGTGCTTACGGTAATGGACAATGAAGAATACACGGAAGAAGAGAAAAGGATGGGTTGCAATCGCACTCGTAAAGGTCATTTGATCCATCAATTTGGTTTAAACCAATTAGTGAAAGATTTTATTGATTTCAGAGTATTGCGATATGAGGAAGAGGTATACGATGATCCTGGACACCCTCCAGACTTTCGACCTCATAAACACGCAGTTGCGATGATTTTTGCGCAAAAAACAGGAAAGTGAACGGGAGATTGAACATATTTATATCTCAATAGCTTAATTACCGCTGGTGATAATTTGAGGTTTGCAGGAGTGGAACTTAAAGAGCCGATACGGGATCCTGATGATGACTTTTTTATTGAGTTTTTGAAGGATCACTACGTTATGACCATAGATGGGCAATATCTTTTTGCATCAAAACAGGCGGGCAGAAGGCCGGATCGAGCCTTCTATATGATACCCGAAGGGTACAGGTTGGGTGAAGGACAAAACTATTTCAAAAAAGAGATAGGAAAGAAGATCTATGAAATTGCCCTGGAATACCTGCAGGACGTGAAAGCTATAGCCCAGCATCGTATTCAGGGAGAAGAGGATTATGAAACCGGGCTGGACATAGTAACCAGTGTTGATAACCCGCACAGTGCCTATATGGCGTGGATGGGCAAACAGATGACCTTTCCGGGCAAGGAAGGTGTTGAAGCCAAATGCTTTAATTATATAATACCGGAGGGTTTACCCGAATCCTATAAAGAACGAATAAGAGAGTTCTATCCGGAGTATGAAGAGCCATTGACCCTTTATGATCTAACGAATATGAAAAAAGATAGCAGAATGGTTCTGAATCTGGGTGTTGATTATTTTGGTGGGGCCGTAAAAAAGCCGAATTTGACAATGGTATGGAACAGAGCCGAGGGAGATGGACACATCTCTTACCATGCCGGTTGTACAAGCAGCAGGATTCTTAAGGGGTTGAGCGGGACAGGAAAAACCACTTTAACCGTGGGCCCTGAGCTCGAGCAGGACGATGCGGTGATCTGCAAAGTGATAAAAGAAAACTCCAAAGTTGAATCTGTTGAGATCGTTGGCCTGGAGGCCGCGAGTTTTGCAAAATCCGAAGGTTTGAACCAAAAAAGCCCGGAATGGCAGGGATTGATGAAGTCAAAAGCTGACAGTGGAAAAATAGTTCTTGCAATGAATATAGACTGCGAAAATGTTGATTTTATTGTTAAAAAGATTGGGAAACATGAGGCTAAAATTCCAGTTGCAACTGGTAAGATAGGCTCTTTGCAGTGCACGATCTATGAAAAGAGCAGAACGACCAATGGAAGATTTATATTCAAATTTTCTGAACTTAATCCAGGATGGGGAAAAGAGAAAAGGAAAAAGTACCTTAAAACAGAAGGTTTGGCATTTAAAAGATTTGACATAGTTGAGCCGATATTCCGGGTGATAAATCCCGGGATGGCAGTGGCTCTGGACAGTGGCTGCGAATCAATAATAACCAGCGCCGTTGCCGGAAAAAAGCCCGGGACAAGAATAAGAAGTTATGCTGCAACAGATTTCATGGCAAGAGAACAGATACAGCAAGCCTTGCTGAAGCTCAAAGTCTATGGAGATATGGGACTTGGCTTTGATGGTAACCTGCTTTTTTTCATATGCAACAGTGGCTACGTTGGTGAATTTGACGTCAACGGAGACAGAAAAGCAGAAAAAGGAGAGAAGATAAAGGTTCAGGACACAAAAAAGCTCATATACTTGGTAGAAAACAGACTGATAAAAAAGTGGCTTGTAAATCCAATATTTGGCTATCTGATACCCGATCCAAAGGAACTGGAAATGCATGGAATGAAAGATTTTGGAAAAAGGTTCAATCTGCTTAACTATTACAGTGCAAAAGAGATCCTCGATATATCTAAAAGAGATATCAAAGAAAGAACAGATCATCTTAAATGGGTCTTCAGTGGGCAGAGTGATGTGGAAAAATTGAAAGATGTTATAGACGTGTGGCAGAAGATAACTCTCCCCGGTGAAAGAGAGGTAGAGGAGTTCTACAAGTTAAACTATCAGTGATTCAGAATCTTTTCCTTGGAAGACTGTGCCATCCTTTTCGTGTTTGTGTTTTGTGTTAGTGTTATGAGATCACTTCTTTTAGTTCATTTTCTTCAGCAGCTCTTTTTATCTCCATGGCAATTCTTCTTCCCATACTCAGCTCTTTTCCGTGTCTAAGGTAGGCGTAGGGCGATCCAGGTATTCCCACAGTGGTTCCCGCAACTATTCTTGCGGAGACCTCGAACAAGAATAGCTCCAGTTTATCTGTACATGCCAGTTCCAGGCAGTATGGGCCAATCAATCCAGGAC
>CABGHG010000197.1 GCA_902158735.1 Candidatus Methanolliviera sp. GoM_oil | reverse complement strand
AGAGAAGGGAAGGGAGATATTAAAACTCGGCGAAGAAAGCTATGAAAAGAAGATGAAAAAAGGATATGAAGGATTGAGTAAAGAATTGAGCGATATTATGAAGCGCGTATGAAATAAGGGTTATATGGGATAAAATACATTTTTCAACCATTTATCTCGTCCAAAGCGTATATATCATGTTTACTACCAGTTTAAGTATGCAACGAAGGATATCCAAATATGCCAATATGCTTCCTTCGCTATCGGAGGTCATACAAATCTCAAATCGCTCTCCATTCTTTCTGACCTCATAATTTATACCCGGATCTATCGACCTTGCACCACCCTCCAAACACTTCGCGTAGATTAGATAAGAATTATCGCCCAGTGGGTTTGGAGTTGTAAATACGACTCTTTGGGGCGTCTTCTCCAACAGATCTATCTTCATCCCGCCCAATCCGTTCAAGATCCTGAAATAGAAGAGGACAGAACGCAGATTGCCTTTGTGCCTCATCTGAAGTTTGCTATACTGGAGTGTCTCTTCACCTATCTCTGCCAATTCCTCTTCATTAAAAGCCCGCTTGCCACTCCTTTCAAATCTCAAATCGTCTATATAGACCAAGAGTATATTCCCGGCGGCCTTCCAAATCTTATCGTCTTTCGATTTTATCGCCTTTACCTTCTTCGGATCGATATTCGCAAAAGTCCCGATCTCTCCGATTTTGAACGGGTTCTCCGGTGTATCTTTCCTTCCGTCCCATTCATAAGACCTCTCGGGAGAGAGATATCTATCCCTCGTGCAATCCGCCCTGATCCACCTCTCACCCACGTAAATCTCCGCCACGGAATGTCTCAATTCTGCATTCTCACTTTGATACAATCCGCCCATCTTTGGCATCACATCCGAAACGGCTTTGCCAGATATTTCTATCAGATGAAATCTGGCTGGAATTCCGTTTGCTCTGCATAAGGAGGCAAATAAATTTGATTTTGTGAAACAGTTTCCATATCCTTTCTCCAGCGTCTCGGATGCCTCTTCAAACTCAAAAACACTGGAGAAAGGTATCTCATCCCTCACAAAGTAGAAGGATCTTACCGCAATTCTCCTATTGAGCTCTTCTTCAGTTAGATCCTTCTCCATAGATTGTGCAATGACTTCTTCTCTTATCTCATTGGCTTTCTCAATAATTAGAGGATTATCACAATTACAATATTCGGATGGCTCTAAATAGGGTTGAAAATCGGAGTTTATCTCTCCTGCTACATCCAGCATTCCAATACTCTGGCAGGAAGAAAGGACCAGAATAGACAATACTAAGAGTACGGATAGTGTTTTCTTACTTTTCATATCCCAATATCTGTCCTCAACTTCTGCTTCTCTTTGAGCTCTTCCAGTCCCTTCTCATCCTCTTCTGTCAAACTCTTCTGTAATCTCAACCCGCAACTCCTAAGTTCGGCCTCTGGAGCCCGGCCTATATATTTCATCGTCTGCGTCGTTAATCCACACTCACACTCGAAAGGCTCCGTCAATTTTACGATGTCATCGGTTATAACAAAGCTGGGGAATGAGTGCATCGTCGGATCCCAAACCGATAATAATCCTTCTTTCCCGTAATCTTGGATTTCTAAAGTTTCTGGATCCCTTGTAACGACTAAGACGGTTGGAGATATGTGCATTCTCCTCTTCGAGCATAAATCCAATGCTAAACAGTTCGATTCTCCAAATCCATACGCATCGATTATATTCTGTTCACGTATTCCAAAGTGTTCGGATAACTTTCTTCTAAAATCATTTAAATATCTTTACTCTATATATAATCTCCTTCGCCTCATCGGACGGATCATAACAACCCAAGTCACGTCTTCACGAGAGATATGTGATCACACACCTCCGTGCACTTCAAACATCTGATACAGTTGATGGAGTTTGGCTTCTCATACACCTTTATATCCATCGGGCAGACCTTTTCGCATTTGCCGCACTTCGTACATCCCTCGTCAACCTTCAATCTAAGCCTGCTGAAAGAATTAAAGAGAGCTAATATCGCCCCCAACGGACAGAAGATCTTGCAAAATGGCCTGCTAAATACCACCATCAAAAAGAATATTGAGACCAATATTGCCAACTTGAAGTAAAAGAAGAATCCGATCTCCAAACCATAGATCAAGACAGATGGTATTCCTGCCTCAAAAGTGCCCACCGGACAGATCATACAGAAGAATGGCTCCAAGAAAATTAAAGGGCCTAATATTACCAAAATAAGTGATATGAACTTGATAAAACCATATTTCTCTGGTATCTTCCTCTTCTTTATCGGTATCGGTATCTTGTGAACGAGATCCTGTAAGAATCCAAATGGGCAGACCCAACCGCACGTCATCCTGCCGAATAATGATCCTATGCTTCCCATCACCCCGATCGTGAAGAAAGGAATTTTTCCTATTACTAAAAAGCGCTGTAACGTTCCTATGGGGCAAGCGTTCG
>CABGHG010000196.1 GCA_902158735.1 Candidatus Methanolliviera sp. GoM_oil | reverse complement strand
GATCAAGGATGAGATAATCTCCCAGTTCAATACCCTATTCATCATGGGTTTAGCTGATGAAAGAGATAGGTCTATTCTGAAGTCCTCTGCAAAGCAAGATATCTCTCGATTGGAGAACGAGATTCAAACTCTGGAAGTTGGAGAAGCGTTGCTTACCTCTCCAGACGCTCCTTTCGCTATCCCGCTTAAAGTTCATTTATATGAAGATTATATAGAAGAGGATATGGAAGTAGAAGGGGAGGCAGAGGGGAAGAATAAAAACATAAGAATAGATGAAGATTTTTATTGATATCTATAAAAAGGTATGATGATGGATAGAGGGCAGACAGACAGACAGACAGACAAACAAATAGACAGAGTTAGAAGGGTAAACACAAAAGAGATGCAGAAAACGCCATAGAGAATACTTTATACTGCAATCAAAAATGTACAAAGAAAGAGTGATAGATAGAGATGATATATCTACCTATCTTATTCTTATTCTTATTCTTATGAAAGAAATATATACGCTATCTCTTATTATTCATTATGAAGATCATTCATTTAGCAGATACTCATCTGGGGCATTCTGATTACAGCAAGTACGATGAAAATGGGAGAAATCAAAGAGAGGTGGATTTTGAAGAAGCATTTAAACAGGCAATAGATTATGCTCTTGAATCAAGACCTGAGATGATACTTCATTCAGGAGATTTATTCGATAAAGTAAGACCTTCAAATAGAACTATTGCATTTGCCATAGGACAAATTGTAAAGCTATCCAAAGCTGAAATACCTTTTCTGGTGATCTCTGGAAATCATGATAATCCAAAGTTAAAGGAGACAGGAAGCGTATTAAAGCTATTTGAACACATTCCAAACGTATATCCTATTTATAAGGGGAGATATGAATGGAGAGATCTTGAATTCCACGGAAACGGAGACGAAGAAAAATTGAGGGTCCATACAATTCCACAATGTATATCACAGGATGCATTTAGTGAAGGGTTGGAAAGCGCAATTAAGAATAGGGGGGAAGGATATAATATTCTGGTGGTTCATGCAGGAGTAAAAGGGATTGAGGTCTTCTCTACAGGCGAGCATGATGAACTGATAATGCCTACTGGATATTTCAAAGAATTTGATTACGTTGCCCTGGGACATTATCATGACTATACAGAAGTTGAAGAAAATGCGTATTATCCAGGTTCCAGTGAATATCTAAGTTTCAATGAAGCGGACAAAGAAAAAGCGATAATTGAGATAGAATTCAAGAAAGATGGGATAAAGTATAATAAGATACCGCTATCACCCAGATCGATGATCGACTTTTCAATTAGATGCGATAATCTCACCAGGGAAGAGATCGTGGGGAAGATGGAAGAGATCATCTCATCTGTAGATATAAATGAGAAGATTATCAGAATTAAACTTTTGGATATCTACAGGCATATCTATAACGAGATAGATAGAAAGAGTATAAAAGAGGAAGCTGAAAAAGAATTTGGAGCATTTTACTTTAAGATTGAACATAAATTTAAAGAGGAGGAGGAGACAGGGGGAGTGGGAGCTATGAAGATTGGATCATTAACAAAAGAGTGGGAAGAATTTATATCGAAGGTATCTACGGAAAAGATGAAGGGGATGGAGAAGAAGAGACTCAAAGATCTGGGTTTAAGATATATCGAAGATGTTATGGAAGGAGAGGAAGAATGAAACTGATAAGTGTACGATTAGAGAATTTTAAAAAATTTAGAGATAAGACTATAGAATTTGATGAAGGAATAATAGAGATAATGGGCCATAATGATGCCGGGAAATCCACGATCTTGGATTCTATTGGCTGGGCGATATATGGTAAGGATGCCATAAAGATAGAAAAAAAAATGATTAAAAGAACTGGAGCCTCTCCAGATGAAGAATGTAAAGTTATTCTCAAATTTGAATTAGGGGAAAGCATATATGAGGTTTGCAGAGAGATGATCGGGAAGAGTTTAAAACCTTCTGCTTATGTTAAGATCGATGATAAACTCGTAGTTTCTTCAGGAGCAAATTCAGATAGAGATGCAACGCAATTTTTAGAGAAAAGAATATTGAAGATGGATCGAGAAAGTTTTTTTGCCTGCCTGATCGCAAAACAGGGAGAGATAAGTGCTCTCCCTGAAAGAGCGGGGGATAGGAAAGAATTCATTTTAGGCATGCTTGGAGTAGATGCCATAAATAAAACCATAAAAAGGATTAGAGAGGATAAAAGAGATAAAATAAGTTATATAGATGGCATTAAAAATGGATTGAAAGATCCGAAGGAATTAAAAAGTTCTTTAGAGGAAAATGAGGGGAAGAAAGAGCATCTGAAAGATGATGAAAAAAAACTCGAAGATCAACTAGTGGATTTAGAGAGAGGAGCAGATGAATCGAGAGAGAAGATTAAGAGAGAAGAAGAGAAATCCAAGAAAGATAGTGAAAAAGATGGAGAGATTAAAAGGCTCAAAGGGATATTGGAAGGGAAGATGGATTCAGAAG
>CABGHG010000195.1 GCA_902158735.1 Candidatus Methanolliviera sp. GoM_oil | reverse complement strand
GTCTTATCATTTAAACGAGGGTGCGATCTGGATTGTAAATTTACGTCTGGTAGAATCAATTTCAACATTCAGCCATCGATGATGGGTAGAACGTTGTGGAGCTAAATCAGCATAGACGTTTTCAATTGCTTCATGGCATTCTGACCTTGTTCAGCCTAAATTTAAAAATATCTTTTAGTCTCTTCACCCCATATATTTGCTCATATCCACAAGCGCCCCATCTTTGAAGACGAGCAACGTGGAATTGCCCTTATTCTGTACTTCTTTGGTACCAAACGGTTCTCTTCCACGGTTAATTTTCCAAAGACGATCTTCTCTGCGTAATCGTGCATAGATCTTCGATGCCGGGTGGCACCATCTCAAATAGGATCAATTGTGAAAGAGATTTTACTCTTATCCAGCATTCTAGATTGGTGCATTATGCTGTCCAGCGTTTCCGCAACTCCCTTATCATTTTTAACAGTAATACCAACTGCTATCTTCAATTACATCAGATATTCGATTCGCTGGATATGTGCCGATTCTTCGATCTCTAATCCCTCTCTCCCATGAGACATAAAACTTCATCTTTCTCTTTTGAGAATCTATATCCCTCATAGCCCCTCCTGAAGAGTGGTCTCCCATCTCTTCCTCGCCAAAAATTCATTGCATGATCGAAGCAGAGTCTGCCGTTAAAATTATGAAAACCTAACAAAATCTATAAAAAATAAAAGAATAAGACAATAAATAAAAAAAGAAGAGGATTAGACGTACGCCGAATACCCCGGCCCTAAGAGCTCGCGGCCAACGACCAGTGTATTCATGTTGGTCGTACCGTCGGGGATCGACATCATTCTTGCGTCCCTGAAGTACCTCTCTATCGGCAACTCGTCTGAGAGACCATTTCCGCCGTGGATCTCTATTGCGTAAGATGCCGCATCCACCACCTCTTTGCACGAATACGCCTTCGCCATAGACGACGCCGTACGAAACTCTGGACTTCCATTGGCAGCCAAATCTAAAGCTTTGTACCCGAGCAGGCGAGATGTCTCCGTTATCGTGGCGATCTTGAAGAGCATATTTTGAATCAATTGGAATTTACCGATCGGTTTGCCAAATGCCACTCTCTCCTTTGAATACTTTACCGATGCCTCGAGACATGCCTGAGAGATACCCGTTGCCATAAATGCCATCCCAATTCGAAGAAACGCCAAGACTAGGGAGACTGGATTCATCATACCAAGCAAATCCATCACGTGCGAATCTGATGGCATCTCAAGATCTTCCGTTAATTCTTCTATTTTACCACCAGACATTATCCCACCTATTATATTCGTCAGAGTGTTCTCCGCAGGAACGCGGCAGTCTTCCAAGAAAAGCTCCCCCGTTGACCCAAATTTAAGGCCCAGATGCCCCAGCTCACTTGAGTCGTATGGAGACTGATCTCTGTCAATGAAAAACATCTCCTGCTCTCCGCTCTCAACCTTTGCAACCAACAGAGCTAGATTGGAGATTGGACCGTTGCTCGCCCAGGTCTTACTGCCGTTGATGACGTACTCATCCCCATCCAAGACTGCCGTGGTCTTTAGAGCTCTACTGTCAGAGCCTGCCTCCGGCTCGGTTAGAGAATAGGTGGCTACGATCTCAGACCGCTTCATTTTTGGGAGCAATCTCTCTTTTAGATCCATTCCATCGGGTAAAAATTGGAGCACCGCCGGAATCGAGAGAGAATAGCCCATAAGAAGCGCAATACTCGGGCTAACACGCCCCAACTCTTCTGCCACAAGTCCAACAGTTGAGAGATCGCTTGCAAACCCTCCTATATCCTCAATATCGGGACTGAGTCCTATCTTCTTGAACCTCTTTGCTATATCTATCGCGTCTTCTCTCGTTGCAGGTTCACCTATCTTCTCCTTCTCGTCTGCTATTGGGACAATCTCCTTCTCTAAAAAATCTCTAAGACTGTCTCTAAATATCTTTTGGTCTTCACTGAATCCAAAGTCCATGTTCGATAGTGGTGCAATAATAGTTTAAAAACTTTTCCATTAGTTTCTTAAAAAATCCCCATCACTGACCCAACGGTTTCTCTATTATTGGCTTTAAATTTCATCCGTCCCAGACTCACATCAGATATTCTATTCGTTGCACGTGTCTCGATTCTTCGATCTTTAACCCTTCTTCTATAAGATCTAAAACTTCATCTTTCTCTTCAGGGAATTTATACCCACTATAATCCATCCTGAAGAGCGGTCTTCCATCTCTTCCGCGCCAAAAATTCATCGCATGATCAAAGCACAGTCTGCCGTTGAACTTTAAATCTTCGACCATCATCTTTATCTCTCTCAGGTATCCGTGAGGCGATAACAACTCAAAATTTCCACTCGTCCATTCTTCAAAGAGCGGCGTTAATGGATTTGGAGTATATGGCCTCGATCTTACGAAATCTGGATCTATCTCATTTAGAACGCTTGCTGTATTTTTTGCATGTTGCTCCGACATCTTCTTTCCGCCCAAGCCAGGCATAATATATTC
>CABGHG010000194.1 GCA_902158735.1 Candidatus Methanolliviera sp. GoM_oil | reverse complement strand
CAACTCCGTACTGCTCGCATCCCAGATCAAAGATTACGAACTGTTCATCCTCCATATTCACTCCTCCTCAACCTTGAAGTTCTCGATCAGTGAGCCGTACGTCTCCGAAGCGTACTCCTTAACAGAGTTCATTGTATCACCAAGCTGCTGTATCGCTGCCGTCTGTTCCTCTATCGCGGCAGATGTCTCCTCCGAAGAGGCAGCCATCTCTTCTGAGGTGCCTGCAACCTCATCCATGCCTTCGGCGACCTTGCCGATCGCTTCCATGCCCTTGTCAGATCGCTCTCTCACCTCTGCTATTGATCTATTCACCTCTTTTACCCCCTCGGATATCCTCATGAACGCTTCTAAAACCTTTCTTATGGTGATCCCGCTAGCCTCTGATACCTGCCCCATCTCCTTCGTAGAGGTGATCACCTCTTTTGAAGAATCCTTTATCTCATCCGTCATATCCTCTATCTCCTCCGTGGATCGCTTGGACTCCTCAGCGAGTTTTCTTATCTCATCGGCGACGACGGCAAATCCCCTGCCGTACTCTCCCGCTCTTGCGGCCTCTATCGCAGCATTCAAAGATAAAAGGTTTGTCTGATCTGCTATATCTCTTATCTTCCTGCTAACCTTTCCAACGTTCTTTATAGAGTTGTTCAACTTGTTTATCAGCTCTGCGCTCCTATCTATCTCCTTGGTCATCCTTTCCATCTCTGATCCAGCCTTCTCTGCATCCTCCGATAGCTTTACCGTTATATTCGCCATATCGTCCATCTTCTCCGACGAGGATTTTGAGGCTTTTGATAGCACCTCAAAGATCTCTATAGAATCTTTAAGCTCGGATTGGGCAGATACGGCTATCCTTGATAGATTCTCCGATCCTCCTGCGATCTGTTGGGCCGATGATGATATCTGCTGCATCCCTGAGTTCATCTGTGATACGGATTCTGATCCTTCCTCCGATTCTTTAACCGTCTTCCGCATCGAGTCTTTTATCACTTCTGTGATTTTACCCAGATTCTCGAGTAGAAGGTTTATATTATCAGCGATCTCGCCCATCGCGTCCTCTTTTTCTTTCTGTATCCTTACGGAGATGTATCCCTCTGATGCTTTCTTCATCGCCTCTTTTATCTTCTCTGCCTGTTCTTGGAGGTACTCGCTGTTCTCTCTCAGCTGTGCTTCTTTCCCCTTTAGTTCGGTTATATCCTTGAACTCAACGACCCATTTGGTGACCTCTCCCTCTTCATAGTATATAGGGTTCTGCGTGATCATCATATATGCCACATCACCGGATCTTTTCATGAACGGTGCCTCGTACGTGACAGCGTCTTTGCCGTATAACTCTCGTTGTTCGGAAATTATCTTCTTCGCCTCTTCTGTAACTATTGGCGTCTCAAAGGTCGTCTTCCCAAGAACCTCCTCTTTTTTGAACCCAAAGAACTTCTCAAAGATCGGATTCACGTAATCCCACCTTCTCGTTGGGTCCGTAAGGATTGTGGGCGTTCCGGAGTTTTCTACTATTGCACTTAATTTCTGCGACTCTTCCTCTCGCTCCTTCGTGGCCAAAATCATCGAATTTATATCCTCGCCTATCTTACGATATCCCTCGGGGATCTCCTCCAGCTCTACGTTGGCAGTTAAATCTCCCTTGGTAGCAACAGACAGAACTTCTCCAAATGATGAGAGTGCAGAATCGAGATCTTCTTCTCTATTTTTTATCTCTTCCATCATATTGCCGAGTCCTTCGATCGTATCGTTGAGGATCTCGCCGATGAATCTAAACTCGTCCGGCAGGGAATCCATCTCAATTCTTGCATCCAGCTCTCCAACTGCGGTCTTGCCCAGTATCTTGCCGAAGTGCGAGATCACGGATTCGAGATCGGTTTTACGTATGTTAAGCTCGTCGATATTCTCCTTAAGGGATTCGATCATCGCGTTTATGTCCTCACCGGTCGGTCTGTATCCTTCGGAGATTTTTGATAGATCAACCTCAACCGTCAAATCTCCCTTAGCCGCTCTGGATAAAACTTCGCCAAATACATTTACTGCCATATTTAGATCTTCTTCTCTCTTTTTTAACTCCGTCAGATCGCTCGCGGTATAGATCACATTGACCACGTTTCCCGCATTGTCTCTGATCACGGACGTGTTAGCGATCACAGGAACTCTTATGCCGTCTTTTCTAACTATCGTCAGCTCGCAACTAGCGGACCCCTTCTCTACCGCTTCTTTCACGATTCTTTTGGCATCCTCCTTCGATTCTTCCGCATAGATTCCCTCGATCGCTTCGATTAATTCATGCTTCTCTCTACCTGCCAGTCTCTCCATCGCCAGGTTGCAATCGGTCCTTAGTCCTTCCGGAGTGAGCAGGGTTATTGGAGTTGGAGCGCGCTTGATCAAATTTTCTGCATACTCTTTGAGAGCTTCAGCCCCCTTCTCTGCCTTCTTTCGCTCTATAATATTCTCCCATTCTCGAAGCGTGCGCTTTACTATCCATGGCATCTCTCTGAATCTTTCGGCACTCTTCAC
>CABGHG010000193.1 GCA_902158735.1 Candidatus Methanolliviera sp. GoM_oil | reverse complement strand
TGATGGAAGACGTAAATGGAGACAGAGAACACCTGCAATGGCAGAAGGACTTACCGATCATATATGGTCGCTAGAAGAGATGTTCACTTTCAGGGTGCCTGTTCAATGAATGACGTACACGACCAAAAATCGATAGTGCCTTTCAAACGCATAATTTATATCATATATCTCGGTAGTATCTTTCGTGTTTAAAGATCTGATGGTGATGGGGGCAGGTGCAATCGGAAGCCTTATCGGCGGGCTTATGACGAACGCAGGGTATAATGTAGCACTTATTGGAAGGGAGTGGCAGGTCAAAAAGATCAGAGAGAACGGATTACACATTTATGGTCTCGAGGATTTTTGTGTCTATCCGGAAGCCTACATGGAACCTATCGAGGCGGATTTGATATTTATAACGGTAAAATCGTATGACACGGAAGTGGCCGCTAGAGTTCTAAGGATGAAGGAAAAGAGCGTCGTTTTGAGCCTTCAGAACGGCATCGGAAATGAGGAGAAGATTGGAAGAATAGTAGGTATCAAGCACGTTTTGGGAGGTGTAACGTCGCAAGGTGCTTTACTTTTGGGGCCGGGTCGTGTGAAACATACCGGGAGTGGAAAAACCATCATAGGGGAACTGGATGGGAAGATAACAGAGAAAACTAAGGAGATAAAAGAAATTCTCGATAGATCGAAGATAGAAACAAAGATCACGACAGAGATAAAGAGAGAACTGTGGAACAAACTCATCATAAATGTAGGAATAAATGCCATTACCGCGATAACCGGCCTCGAGAACGGTTATATCTGTAAGATGAAAAATTTAAGAGAATTATCGAGAAAATGTGTGAGAGAGGTGCTAAAAGTAGCCGAAAAAGCTGGAATCGATACCAATGTCAAAGAAGAAGGTGTCTTAAATGTTGCGAAATTGACCGCTAAAAATAGATCTTCGATGCTCCAAGATTTAGATAGGGGAAAGAAAACTGAGATAAACGAGATAAATGGGGTTGTTGTGGATCTTGGAGAGAGATATGGCGTCAAATGCGAGGTGAATGAAACTCTCCTCCGTTTGGTTGAGGCTATGGAAGCGGCAAAAAAATAAGAGTCACCGCTCACCTATCGGACACAACGGTCATTTGAAAAATATCTTTGCCCAGCTTATGGAAAAAATGATGAGACGAGAGATGAAAAAGATGTTTAATAAATGGAGCAGTTATATATAAAGGAAAGGCAAACAGACCACCAAGAGAAGACGAGAGATGAATGAGGATAAGATAAATCCGTGGGCTTCGAAGGTAATCGAGACCAAGAAGCTCTTTGAAGAATTTGGAATAGAAGAGATAATGCCACTGATGGAGAGACTGCCGATAAAACACAGGCTTCTTCGGAGGGGGATGATAAGTGGTCATAGAGACTACGGTAGAATCGTTGATGCGATCGAGAGGAAAGAAGATTTTGCAGTTATGAGTGGTTTTATGCCCTCAGGTGAAGCTCACATCGGAAACAAGATGGTGATGGAGGAGATAATATGGCACCAACAGATGGGAGGAGAGGCATTTGTTGCGATTGCGGATATGGAAGCACATGTGGTCAGAGGAGTCTCTTTCGAGAAGTGTAGGCGGTTGGGTATAGAAGGATACATCACGAGTATGATTGCACTCGGGTTAGATCCAGAGAAAGCCCATATCTACTTCCAGTCCAAGAATTTTAAGTTGAGAGATCTTATGTTTGAGACAGGAATAGTCTCCAATTTTTCCACTCTTGGTGCAATATACGGTTTTTCCGGTGAGACCTCAATTTCACACGCCATCAGTGCTCTCACACAGTCGGCAGACATTCTATATCCACAGTTGAAGGAGTTTGGAGGACCAAAACCCGTTGTGATACCCGTTGGATTTGATCAGGATCCACATATCAGATTGACGAGGGATATCGCGAGCAAATTCAGAAAGTTCCGTGTGGAACGAAGAGGGGATTATGTAAGTATAAGGAGTAGATCGGCGAGTGAAAAACTCATTCATAAGTTATTTGATAAAATTAAAGAATATGGAACGGTAAAGAAATATAAAGGACATATAGACGTCTTCAATCTTGAATCTGATCAAAATCTGAAAGTTATTGAAGAACTCGTGCGAAAGACTGAGGTAGAAGAGGGTGGCTACGGTTTTCATCTTCCATCTTCCATATACCACAGATTCACCTCCGGATTGACGGGAGGAAAGATGTCGAGCAGCAAGCCGGAGAGCTATATATCTCTCACAGAGAAACCAGAAGACGCCTCCAAAAAGGTCAAAAGAGCAAAGACCGGCGGGAGAGTTACGATGAATGAACAGAGAGAGAAGGGGGGAGATCCGGAGAATTGTGCAGTCTTTGAGCTCTTATTATTCCATTTGATCGAAGACGACGAGGAGATAGAGAGGATAAGAGAAGAGTGCAAGGAGGGAGAGAGGGTTTGTGGAGAATGTAAGGCGTTGGCTTCAGATATGATCGAAGAATTCCTGATAGATCATCAAGAGAAGAGAGAAGAGGCGGCAGATAGGATCGATG
>CABGHG010000192.1 GCA_902158735.1 Candidatus Methanolliviera sp. GoM_oil | reverse complement strand
GAGGATCAGCAGAAGGAGATAAAAGAGCTGAGAGATGAAGTAAATAGGACGAAAGGTCTTTTAACGTTTATAGAGGCAAATGGAATGGAGGAGAAGGTAAACAGGTTGTATGAGATGATAAAACTGGTGGATAAACCAGAGATAAAGAAGATGTTGGAAAAATCTACCAAAATACATCTTTGAGGCGAAGAATAAGCTAAATTGTGTATCTGGGAATATTGGATTTTAAAGATTGGACGAAAAGAATATCGACTTGAGAAAAGATGTGGAGATAGCAAGGAAGCATTAATTTAATAAGATGAAAAGGTTTTATATAGACGAAGTCTTTAGACATTTATTGCCATGTTATCATTCGGCATCTCAATTTTTATCCTCCATTTGCTCAAAGATTATAGCGCTTTTTAGATAATCTCGTTCTACATCCCTTATTTAACAGTATTTTTTCAATATTTCTTCATCCCAATGATATCACAAGCTATTTCCCCTACAACAACATCTGGCGATCTTCTCACTTCTAAGAAAAAACTTAGATAAACAAAGGTAGGGAATTTTGAGAGACCCCGTTCAATTTCTAAAGAGTGTCCATTTGACGCTTTTTCCCTTTCTTACCCCTTATCCTTTCTATGTCCGGTTCTTCCACATCCAAATCAAAAACTGTCCCCTCCTTATCTTCTCCCTCCAGATCAGCAAAATGTTCCCGAAATTTCTCTTCAAAGGCATCTATATCATCTAATTCGTTTTCTTCTTTTGTCTCTGTTCCTGTTTTTGCACCTCTCGTCTCTTCTAGTTCCAATTCCGGAAGGAGCGCTTCAGCCATTTCTATAGGTATGCCTTCCTCCTCACCCTCCTCTTCCCCTTTCACTTCTCTCTTTCTTTCTCTCTCTTCCTTCTCTCTCGTTTTTTTATAATATTCTATAATCTTTTTGTATGCAGGGGAATCTACCCCCTCCAGGCTCTCTAGTACCTTCATAATCTCTTTCTGTACACGGAAATCTACCCTCTCCGGTCCCTCTATTATCTCCATAATCTCTTTAAGTCTTTCTCTTTGTTTTTCCATCAATTCTCCATCATTTTTAATAATCCTAATTCCACCTATAAAGCAATAATGTACGTACTTTATTCCTAAAAAGGAGCGATACCAGTAGATCTTCCCCTCAGCCTCTTCCAACTTTTTTATGAATAGTTCATCCTTTGGATTTTCTATCGCATCGTCCGCCAGACAGTAACGGTAAAATGTTAGGATTGCAAAAATCCTCTTATTCCTCTCAAGTCCCTCCTTCATTTGGCATGAAACCCCTCCCTCGGCATCGCACCATGGATTCTCCCCGCTTCTCCAGGGGCATATCTCACAAAGCAGATCCTCACCTTTGTGAAGACCAAACGGATCCGAATGCCTCTCTATAATCTTTGAAGTCTCCTCTGGATCGTTCTTAACGAGCATTTTGAAGAATGTTGGGGAGGAAGAGAGATATTCAAGTAGTTCTTTTTTAAAGTGGTCGAGCCCAGCATCGGCGATCCATTCAAATTCTGGAAGGAGGTGCTCGCGCAGGCTTTCTATGGACAGGTATTTCTTGTACTCGCCGGCTATTATATCCAACATCTTATCTGATCTCTGGAATAGCGAGATCAAATGATCATTTTCTCCGATCGAATTTTTGATATTTTTCAACGTCTTTATCTCCCAGTACGATGGAGCAGGGCCGGGTCTTCCCTCTATCTTCAGTTTTCTAGATTCTATCTTCCCCTCCTCCTCCATCCTTGGTAAGACATCTGCGATGTTATGGTAATCTCTTTTATCATATCCCATAGAGGTCGTGATCTCGCCAGTTGTCCTCCCGCTGGGTATCAGTATCTCTATCACCATTTTTTCTCGAGATTTTTCCTCTTCCTTCTGTTTGCGATACCTTCTCTTCTTTTTCTCCCCGTCTCCAGATTTTACCATGATTATAAGAGGCCTTCCAATGCTTATAAGTTTATCGTTTTTATTTCGATGGTCGAAAATAGATAAAATCTTTAAAACCTGTTAATAGTCGAAGAAAGGCAAAAGAATTTCGATTAATCGTTTATAGCCTAATAGAAACCGAGATTAATTATATTTATGTATCCGATATATACTAGGGTATGTGCCAGACGATTGGAATCAGAAGGAAAATCCATTTACAGGGGAGATCTTTTCTTATAACTCTCCCAATGGATTGGGTTCGGCGAAACAAGCTTGAAAAGGGAGATTGCGTGCAAATTAGCGAGGAGAAGGATGGATCGCTGAGAATTACTGGAGGCGGCGAGTGATGAAAGGAAAAAAGGATATATTAGAGTTTTATGAGGTAAATAAGCGGTGGTTAGAGGACGTAGTTTCAAATGCGGAATACCCACGCATCTTAAGAGCGGCAGCGGGTGCGGTGATCGAATATGCCATCGAAAATGATGAAATTCCCCGCGGGGTAGAGGAGAGGTGAACCATGCCACAAAAAAGAGAAAATGAAAGAAAGGAAAATCCAGCCTTTTCTGATCTCATGCCCCAGAAAGAAC
>CABGHG010000191.1 GCA_902158735.1 Candidatus Methanolliviera sp. GoM_oil | reverse complement strand
ATTTTCATACCCGTCCAAATCTTATCACGTCCAGCTCCTTGACGGAGGACTTTACGCCCAACAAATCCGATAAATTTGGTCTTGTTCTACCAAAGTCCCCAGTGATCAATTCTTTTATATATGTTCCGCATTCACAATCGATCTTCAAAGCTGCACGCTTCTTCTCGTATTCCAAGAGTTCTACATCATATATCTCTCGTTCTCTTACTAGATCCGCCCTCCGATGCAAAACTCTCGTTGGCGTTCTTTGATTGATCTTTCTCCCCTTTATATGCTTTAAAGCCTCTCTTATCTCTTCCTCTTTCACCTCCTTCTCAAATTCAACTTCACATTTATAAGTTTTATTCGCCCTCAACGATTTTAGAGAACTCACCTCTCTTTTATCCGTGAATCTAAGCTCATTTACTTCAACTGTCTTTCCCCTATTTATCTCTATCTCTTCCTCTATCTCTTTTAAATTTACTATTCTCCTTTTTGGATCCCTAATCTCCATTATGAATGGCCTGCCATTACCAATCATTTTTGCATCTATATCCTCCCTCCCTGCGCCGTGAAATTTCTCTCCTTCTCCTTTAAAAGCGTGTAACATTGGCTTTGCAATGATCTCCTCGACGCTCTCATTATATATATTTCCCGTGTATGCACATCTCGTCTGGGGAATCCCTCTCTCATATTTCTTATACCTTCCATAGACAAAGACGGGCCTTATCCCTAATTTAACTTCATCAAATGGAATATCTAGTATGAAGGTGATATCTGGTCTTGAAAAGTCAACTTCCTTTTCTGTCAACCCAGATAGTTTTTTCCCAACCTCCCGGTTAATATCTGCCTTAATGCTCTCGGCATACGATGCCCCCGTCTTCCCCCACAGATACTCCTCCGTCTCTGATAGTAACCCAGAGATATGTGTACCAACCAGGAACGTATTGTATTCGTAAGGCTGCGATCTTTCGACGCATCTCTCTACCCACTCATCAATCTCATCGAAGAATCCGCCGCAGACCCAACATACCTCGTCGTAATCGAGATGCAGATCATCAAAGGCATCTTCATCTTCTTCTCTGCACAGCAGAAGGAAGTTTCTTATGCTTCTTCCCCGCGCAAGATTACCCATTCCACTGCAAAGTGTAGAGAACTGTCTTCCGATGCATCTGTCGCAGACCGCTCCCTCCTCAAATATCTTCCTCGCGATCTTCAATATTCCTTTGACTCCACCTTTATCCATCTTCTCCCAAGATGCTCCAATACTTTTCCTATATTTTCTGTGCACATATGAACAATTCCAGTCCTCCTCCTTCACCAGCGATTTCATCAAAGCCAGCATCTCTCGATAAATCAATGACCTTATCAAAAGTAAATGCATTCTTATAAGATCCTATATGATCTTTTGCTGACCGCCTACCAACTGCAATCCGAATTAGAAAACTAAACAATCTAAATTTCCACCTTGGGCAACCTTTATTGAGATCTGTTAATATCAGCATTCCACCCGGTTTTAATACTCTAAATATCTCAAAAAATCCTCGTTTTTGGTCTGTCCATTCACGCAAGGAGTTTTGACTCACCACCAGATCGATAGAATTTGATTCTAAAGGTATCTCTTCAACCCTTCCCAACTTGGTTTCGTAATTCGACATCCCCGCTTTTAGAGCGTTACTCCTGGCGAGCTTAAGCATCTCACTTGATAGATCAACCCCGATTATCCTTGCATCTGACAACAACTTATTGAGGTCGATCGAGAGAAATCCCGGACCGGTGCCTAAATCCAGTATTGTCAAATTTGTCAAATTTTTCTCCAAAAGTTCCAAGTTTTTCATAATCTTCTTCGTAAAAGACGCGTATATCCATTTTGATCTCTTTTTTCCCATCACCTCGGCATATCGCTGAACTTTTTCTTTTGTCCATGGTTCCTGTTTTTTGGTCATTTTTCCACTCATTTTTGAAGTGCCGATATAAAAAACGGGAAGGTATTGATATCTATGTTCTTCACGTCGTAGAAGAGACCCCGCTGGAGCAGATGTTGGCAGATGCAGAAGAGTCCAACGTGAACTTCTTCTTCTCATAACCTCTTTTTATTCTTTTATTTTTGATTTTATATATCTTTTCACCCCTTTCTCATGTCCAGCCCCGATCACTGCGACAATTTTTTTATCTTCGCTTTGAGATAGCGCTAAGAGATTTTTTGCCATATATATATCCCTCTCATCGATCAGTATCTTTGCCGCGTTAGGGGAGAGTTTTTTAAATTCATTTACAAGATCATCCAAGATGTCCTCGTCGGTGATGCGATCCAATTCTATCAACTCGCCTTTTCTGATGAAGAGAGATCTCAACAGTGAAAAAAATATTTTCATCTTCTCTCTAAAAGTCATCTTATCTTTAAGTAGCTGAAGCGTTATTCTTATATCTCTATCGATTAGAACAACACTCGCCCCGATCTTTTTTGCTTCTTCTACTGCTGTAAGCATCTCTTCTCCCGGCATTATACCTACACTCTTCCCAATTTTTTTTTGAATATATGAGAGAAGCCACTGAAGAAGCAAG
>CABGHG010000190.1 GCA_902158735.1 Candidatus Methanolliviera sp. GoM_oil | reverse complement strand
ACCTCCATAATCTTCTCTCCTAAAATAGATCTTATCTCATCTCTTCTGGGAGATCGATGGGTGCCAGTTGCAAATATTACTTTTATCTCATCCATCTTACCTTCCAAAGTTTCTAAAAGAGCTCCCACCATCTTTTTCGTCGGTGCATTCCTCGTGTGGTCATCGACGACAATAACACAATTTTTCTTTCCCTCACAGATCTCTTCTAATCTCTTCGTCCCGATCGGATCTCTAAGCGCCTCTTTTATCGGGTTATGAGACCTTTTGATCTTCTCTGCAGGGCCCTCTACCAGACGCATGTTTCCCCTCATATTTAGGGTCAGATCCCTCTTACCATAAGGTATTTGTATCATAAAATCCTCTTCACCTTCAATATAAAAGAAGATCACCATAATTAAAGTTTTTTTGTCACCAAAAATCGTAATATATTTATAGGTGAAAGATCAACCAGTATAATATGAGCGAAGGTGAAACAAACATAGGTGATATATTGGGAGGAGTGATAGGTATGGCTGCTCCGATGATGACAGGGTTAATAAAATCGATGCTATCCCCCGAGATGATAAAATCCGTGGTTGGGATGGTTCCGAATATGTTGGGTGCTGTTGTTGATGCGGTTTCCTCGATCGACATCGGAGAACTGATATCTTCGACTATGGGGGCGATTCTTCCGGTGGCGATGAAGCTTTTGGATCCACTTTTGAATATGCTTGGTCCTATAATCGAGGCGGTGCTCGATATGTTGACTCCTGTGCTAGAGATCGTAGGTCCGCTCTTGGAAGCTGTGGGTCCAATATTTGATGCTTTGACGAAGGTGATCGGACCGATGATAGGTGCCCTAACAAATGCACTGAAGGCTCTTCTCGGCTCTTCGAGTTGAAAAGATAGGTAAAGAAGAACGATTAGGTAAGGTGGAGGGATAATATGAGCGAAAATAAAAGTAAAGGAGGGTTGATGAGTGGTTTGGTGGGCGGTTTGATACAGCTGGTGGGGCCACCTGCCATAGATATTATGGCGGTATCGTCGGGGCTTTTGGGTGAGGAAGATCTCGCGAAGGTTGCAGAGCTCGTGAATAACATGCTTTATATGGTCAGCGAGAAGCCGGAGCTGGTTTTGAATCTTCTGTCCGGGTTGGATCCAAAAGCCATCATGGGATTGGTGACCAGTAGCACTATTGCGATGGGCGAGCATCCTGAGATCATTTCAAATCTTTTGTCGGGTATTCTATCTGAGCTAGATATTGGACTCCTCGTGAAGTCAAGTCTTCCAATAACGCTGGGGCTCATGGCTCCTATGTTGGATCTCTCGGCGCCCATACTCGATAAGTTACTCGATATGTTGGCTCCCCTGCTTGAGCCTGTTGGGCCATTGCTCGAAGCTTTTCTTCCGAAACTAGAGCCACTTGTGGGAATGCTCTCCCCGTTAGTTGATCCCTTGGTCAAGGGGCTCGTTTCTTCGCTCGACGCGCTCTTGAGCTCGTTGTGAATCAAAACCTTTTTTTTTATTTTTTTGTAATAAAAGATCCCGCCTCCCGGATTTGAACCGGGAACATCGCGGTTTCTGCGCGCGGATCATTGTACCTTCTTTGGGCACACACGTACTACAGCCGCGCACTCTGCCATTGAGTTAAGGCGGGTAGTGATCAAAAATCGAAGATTTCGTTGCATATTGCAAATCTTCAGTTTTCAACCACATTCCTCTTTATTATCTAATATTTATCTTTTTCTATTATCCGAGAATAGCTGGGGTCCTTTGCTACCACTTTGAAGTTACCGTATGATATTGAGAAACTAACCGCTACTTCTACCACCACATGATCTATAAATAAAATATATCCAAAAACAGCTTAAGGCTGTGAATGCTGATAATTTATATTTTTAACTTGACAGTATCGGTGAGATGATTGATAAGAATTATATAGGGGAAGATAAAAAGTTAGTAGTATGGAAGAAATAAAAAAGACATATAAGTGCAAGTATTGTGGAGAGACATTTGATACACCCCTAGAGTTGGCTCGGCATGTAAGGACAAAGCATAAAAGAGCGAAAGCGAAGGAAAAAATAGATGCTAAGAGGGCAGCACCAACCGAAGAGATCACCAAAGCTATTGAGGCTATAGGTATTTTAAAGGGGTTGCAACAAGTATCTCCTCATCTAAATGAGGGGGAGAAGAAGATGCTAGCTGATATCTCAAAGAGAATGGAAACACTCGTAATGTATATACAAAGGGGCAAATGAAATAGTGGGGTGAGATAAAGAACATTTGGCATTTGAATATTTTTCATTTCCATAACTTGACCCTTACAAGGGTTCTTATAGCTTCGATGGCCACTGCAACAGCCAGGACCAGTAGTATCATCCCAACCATACTCAGCTGTGGTTGACGGGGAACAGCATAAAAGAGATTGTAGGGTATCTGCCATATCAATGCCCCAATCGTTGTTGTCGGCATGATCACGCACGGGATTGCCGTGTACAGGGCCGACTTTTTTATGCTAGCAAGCCACATCGATATCGTGAGCAACGCCAGTGCTGCAACTAACTGATTGGCAGAGCCGAACATGGGCCATAC
>CABGHG010000189.1 GCA_902158735.1 Candidatus Methanolliviera sp. GoM_oil | reverse complement strand
GGCAGGAGAGGTTCAACGTAAAGCTCAATAGCAACTCAAGTATCGTCGAGATTACTGATGATATCGAGACTGGGGGTTCCGAAGGGGTGGCGATGCGTGGTGCGGTCGTCTCAATACTCGATGGCAGCGGACTTATAAAACGATGCGATACATGCAATCGTGCGCTCTTTGAGGGATCATGTGCAGAGCATGGACCGGTTGAAGGAATCGATGATCTGAGGGTCAAAGGTGTGATCGATGACGGTGAAGTGGCACAGGAGTTTCTCTTGAACAGAGATGCTATTAAGAACACTAGTGGTATCACGCTTGAAGGGGCAATCAAATCAGGGCAGGATTCAGTGCTGGGCGAGATCAGGGATCTGCTACTTGGGAAGTACTTCGAGGTAAACGGCCCCGTGGTTGGTAGGTACATGCTAATAAACGATTTCAAAGGTATTAACCTTGCAGGTGAGATCGATTCACTCCTGCAAGATCATGAATCAACCGCTGTAAAGGATACGCCAAAAGTACCAGAGCAGGAGAAAAGCGATATGATAGACGTGGTAATAGACGCATCCAATGTCGCTTACTGGGAAGACGCAAAACCGAAACTGGGGAGTGTACTTATAATCCTTGACAAACTTGACGAACTTGGAATATCCTACCTATGTGTGGTCGGTCCCAGATTGAGGCATGTTATTGATGATCGGGTCGGACTCGAGAAGCTTCTGAAGAGAAGCAACGTGGTCCAATCTCCTGCAAAGAAAGATGCTGATATCTTCGTTATCGACTATGCTACCAAGTATGACGCAAAGATAATCTCAAATGACCAATACAATGAGTACTGTAAGGATTACCCTATGCTCCTTGAGAAGGGCAGGATAGTCGAAGGGTTGATATTCGATGGTAAGATTAGTGTGCCTGATCTGGGCATATAGGTGGTGTTTTTGATGCAAGAATTTAGAAGAGAGTCTGCGAAGAGGGTCTTCGCACAGGAGTTCAGAGAGAGTGATCTGAGCTTTAAAGAGAGTGAAGATGAGTATGCTCCGAAGTACCTACTCACACCCACCGCTGCCAAATGCAACAGGGTATTTGTGGTCGGTACACTTACGGAGAAGGAGGATATCGGGATGGAGGCCGAATACTGGCGGGCAAGAGTGGCCGATCCTACCGGGGTCTTTCTAGTCTATGCCGGGCAGTACCAGGCTGAGGCCACGAAGGTTCTCGAAGGGCTTGAGGAGGACATAGATGAACCGAGTATCATAGCCATAACAGGTAAACCCAGCACTTACGAGACTCAGGATGGCGATATAATCACATCGATCAGACCTGAATCGATACAAGTGGTAGATGCCAGGACACGGGACTCGTGGATAGTAGATACTGCCATGCAGACGATGAAACGGCTGAAGAGGATGGAAGATAGTGAAATAAGTGAAGGAGATGAGGACATAGCGCAAGCAAAAAAACACTATTCCACCGAGGTCGAGTACTACAAGGAGATGGTATCAATTGCACTCAATGCGTTGGATGATGCTTCGACCGAGACGATCGACATGAGTGGAATCTGAGTACTCTTCCAAGTGGTCATGAATTTGAAGTTCACCGGATCTCTATCTGAGCCTGAGTTTGCAGAGGTTGGAATAATTGGAATTCCGTTTGATGAAAACGCAAGCTTCAGAAGAGGTTCCGGATTCGCCCCTAATTCTATAAGGATGGCATCTCATGAGCTGGAGACTTTTCTTTGGAACCGTAAGATCGAGCTTACAGATATCGGTTATTATGACTACGGAGATATTGCGGCTGGCAGTTATGATGAGGTTTTTAAATCTCTTGAGGGGCTCAATCTTTCAAGGAATATAATTCTGGGAGGGGATCATTCGATCTCTCTACCCATCGTGAAACAGCTGCGAGACGAGTACGGAGATCTAGCCGTAGTGAGCATAGATTCACACACCGATTTTAGAGATGATTACTGCGGCAATCGTTTCTCAAATGCCTGCGTCATGAGGCGGATAAGTGAGGTTATCGGCACTGATAATTTGATTGAGATCGGGATTTGCTCCTCATCGGAGGATGAATATCTTGACATGAAAGACTCGGTTAAGGTCCTTGATCTGGAGATGATGAGGAAGGACGGTCTTGAAGAGATCGTCTCAAGGATAGACTCGACATGTGAGATCTACCTATCAGTAGATATAGATTCACTGGATCTTGCATCTGGTTACGCCGTGGGAAATCCCGAACCGGATGGTATGAGCATCTCTGAATTGATTCGTCTTGTCGGGGGGATAGTTGATGGAAAAGATGTGGTAGCCTGTGACATCGTTGAGGTGAATCCATTATTTGGTAAAGAGACGAGCTTCGTTTCTGCCAGGATCGCAATGGAGCTGATTGGTAGATGGGGGAGATTTAACTAACTTTTTCAAGTTATAAACTGGTTTTTGGTTCGAAAAAAAGATGAAAAATTGAATTAATATCATTAATTTTATTTAGGATGAAGTTCAGGTGTGGAAACAGTTGAGTTGTTTGATCAAAAGGGAATGGCATTGTGATATCTAATAAATTTCTTGGTAAAATATTGGTGATTCTTATCTTGCTATCGGTATCTGTATCTTCAGTCC
>CABGHG010000188.1 GCA_902158735.1 Candidatus Methanolliviera sp. GoM_oil | reverse complement strand
GATAGCTGCTTTCGGTGCTGCCATCTTCTTATCTCTCCCAGTTAATTCTGCCTTGAAGTATTCCATATCGGAGTCCACAATACGGGAATACTTAGGATGAGTCCTTTTGAACAACGTTCTCATGGCTACCAATCTTCTAAATACCGACAGTTCCGCCTCGTTCCTTGTCATGCCTTCTCTTTGTGCCTTCGTAATGAGAGATTTCAACACCTTTCTTCGCTGGGTTGCAGAAGAGGATATGTGGTATTCACCAGCAGGAGAGATCATGCCCCCCTTCGTTACTTTTATCACCTTTGGCCCTCTCCCAGGGGCACCAAGATCTTCTCTCTTATGCCTCTTCCTCGTCACCATCTGGGCGGGTCTCGTATATGTTGTTGGCTTGATATACGTCCCGTCTTCTCGGTAGTATCCTTTACGATGTATTTCTTTTTTACCAATCTTATAGCGTTTTTTGGGTATGTCTAACTTTCGTCTCATTTTTTGTCCCCTGCATCATCATCTTTTTAGTTAAAGTTTCAATATTTTAATCTTCCCCTTTGTACTGTATTTACTTCCCTTATATAGTCTCTTTGTGCCACCTCCTTTTTTTCTGACCATAATATATTTGCGTCCCTCATTGGTTTTATGAACAATGGGTTTTCCTTTTATTCCATGATAAGTTGTTGAAGTCTTTTTTCTCTGTGGTTTATGTGCCGTCTTTGGTTTAGATATTCGTTTAGTTGTTCTATTCTTTGATAATACACGCGCTTTTGGTTTAGACTCACTAAATAATAGATAACGTTTACCATTTCTCCATTCATACGCCTTCATCGCGTTATATCCACTTTTTAAGTCTTTTCGTATTTGAGCAAGTGTGACAGGTTTTTTAAACCTGATATGTATCTCTGATTTCCTATCTTTATGATCATATATCTGGAAATATCTATCCAAATCTTCGGCAGGAGAGAAATGAGCATGTTGAATATTGCTCTTTTTATATGCCTTGCCGAGACGGTTGGTTAATCTTTTACCTTTGGCATTGCGATCTTCAGATCCTGTAAGCAAACGTTTATCTTCCCCCTGGAGCTTGGATATTGTCTTTCCCTTTTTATGCGGTTCTTTTATAAACTGATAGTATCCCTCCGTCATACCTTTCCTACTAGATCTTCCCATCGTTTCAAACTCTGTCTCTTTTTCGTCTTTATTAACATCCTTAACGCTTTGACCAATAGCATCTCTTCTGGTATGTACTAATTCATGGGTAAGGACATCCTCGTAAAGCCATTTGGGGCTACACTTAATGATAGAAGAACGACGATCTGTTCTCTGACAGGATGCTGCCGCACTAGATGAAGCAGGCGGCGTTCCCTCAAAATATACCTTCCCGATGCGTTTCCTTTCCGAGGCGGTGAAGTTTTTTAATAATACTTTGCGGGCTTTCTTTGATAATCTTTTCAGGGTCTTCGCTGAGTCTGCTCCAACGTAAACCTTAGACATTATACGCTTAATGTCTTTACGCGGATAGTCCTCATTTATAAAATCCATTTTGCTGCGGTTTTTCAACCATTTATTATAGTCCTTAGTTTTGTTCTCTGCAGATATGTTGTAGTCGGTAATACTGGAATGATTCTTGAGAGCATCATACGCCCAATTTATTCGTTTTACTTCTTCTTTTGCCATATACCATCCTGTCTATTAAAAACCTTATCTAATCATTTTTTGTTTTCTTTGCGGCATATATCTCCTCTGTAGACACCTCGCTACATTTTATATCACTCTTTTCCATAACGCCTCCTCTACCCAAGCCGTTTTATTTCTGCATTTATCTCTGCATTTGTCGCCTTACGGCAAGTTGTTGTTGCGGTCTTTGCCAATGCTGAACAACCGCCACATATCGTCCTTGCTAGCTCTTTCTTTGTCCCCACTCTAGCTTTTTCAATATCTGCGTATTGCCTTGGGAAATATTGATCGCTAAAAGTTAATTTAACCTTGCATACATACCAGTTTTTCTTTGCCACTTATATCACCTCCTTTTTCCTTTGCTCTTCCATTGTCTATTAAAATTGGCTAGACAACTGTTTTGACCCCAGGCCTAATATTGCCAGCAAGCTATCTCCGCATAAACCAGCTATTGCACCAAGCCCTCCAAGTATAGCCATCTCTACGCTATCAATCATCCACGCGATCGGGGCACAACAAGCAAGGTTTCCCATGATGCACCCACCGCACGGGATTATATTTTCACAACAACTCACAGCCACAGGAGCTACACAACCAACCAACCCGCCAAGTGTCGCAAGACCCGTTTCATCCTTTCCAAGTTCTCTTATTCCTTTTATATTTAAAAAACTCATTTACATCACCTCTTTGATTTCTTCCCTTTCCTTTTCATTGGTGCCTCCCAAACTTCGAGAGGATCTCCTTTCACATAGTACAAAACCCCCGTCTTTCGCGTTATTCCAAGATCCATTACTTTTTTAGCCATCCCGTCTCATCCTCTTCTTCCATATATATCCCAATATACATGTTGCCCTATTTTTCTTTTAAATATTCTTATTTTCCAACCTGTCGCTCTTGATTGTTCCGCATACTGTTGTGCTTGTTTCTTTGTATGCCGATAGCACAAAA
>CABGHG010000187.1 GCA_902158735.1 Candidatus Methanolliviera sp. GoM_oil | reverse complement strand
ATCAGGCGGAACGGGAACCCCAAAGCTTTTAGCAGGGTTGAAAGATATCACAGAAGATTTTGCCGTCATCGTAAATACAGCGGAGGATATCTGGCTCTCCGGAAATCTCATCTGTCCCGACATCGATTCGGTCATCTATACGCTCGCCGGCATCATCGATGAGGATAGATGGTGGGGAATAAAAGGAGATACGTTCAAGACGCACGAGAGAATAAAAGAGATGGGGCTCGATGAGTTGATGATGCTTGGAGATCTGGATAGGGCGACACACATATCCAGATCCAATCTCCTGCGAGATAATAAGAACAAGACGGAGGCAAATTTGATCTTAGCAAGATCTCTCGGTGTGAGACAGAAGGTTCTTCCGATGTGCAACGAGGATATAAGAACGATGATAAGAAGTGGAAGGGAAGAGATGCATTTTCAGGAATTTTGGGTTTATCGGGGCGGGAGACCGAGAGTCGATGATATCTACTTTGAGTATATAGAAGATGCAAGGATGACGAAGGATATAAAAGATCTGATGAGGGAAGGGAATACTATCTTAATAGGTCCTAGCAATCCGATATCAAGTATTCTTCCGATCTTATCTGTTGGAAAGATGAGGGAACTCTTGAAAGACAAATATGTGGTGGTCGTCTCACCGATCATTGGAGAAAAGCCCGTCAGTGGACCTGCTGCATCGTTTATGAGAGCAAAGGGTATGGAAGTCTCTTCCAAGGGAGTAGCAGAATTTTATAAAGATATAATGGATGTATTTATCGTTGATTATAGAGACAAAGAAGAGGTGGAGATCGAGGGAGTGGAAGTTTACAGAACTGATACTATCATGAAAGATAGTGAAAAGAGAGAAAAATTGGCAAAATTCATCGTCGATCTTCTTTAGAGAATTTCGATTTACTACCCTTCAGAACCTTTCTTTATATACTTTGGAGTATGCTTTGGCGTTTTTCAGAGGTTTTTAGAAATTCTCTTTAGATCACAAAAGATCTAACTCTTTCAATAAGAGCTCTCTTGCTTCTTTCATCGGAAATTCTCTTAATATTTTACCATCTTTGATGATCGGTTTCAAGAGCGAATCTCCTTTCATCTCCTCTTTTTGAGGACTCAAAACAATTTTATCCTCCATCTCTTCCCACCCTCTATACACCTGCTTCTTCCCGCCGTATTTTCCCCGCTTAGCGCACGGTATTCCATCCATTTCTACGATATCCAACGCGAGATCGATCGGTTTTGCACCTGCAACACAACTTCCAACGCCGAATCCGTCCACGAGATCTCTCAATTCATATATATCTTCCTCGTCCATCCCACCGGATACGAATATCCCCACATCTCCATATCCTCTTATGTCGAGTTCCCACCTCACCTCTCTTATGATCTCTTTAAAGTTTCCCTTTCTCGAAGATGGCGTATCAAGCCTTACCGCATCCAATCTCTCTTTTAAAGTATCAGCAGCGGCTATCGCCTCGGTCTTTTCGTCGTAATACGTATCGATGAGCATTGTTCTCATAACATCCGCAGGCATCAACTCATCGAATGCCTTCCATGCCTCCCTCTGATCTCTCATTGCGATTATCAGGGCATGGGGAATCGTTCCCGCGGGAACGATTCCTATCATCTTACCTCCTGCAACGTTGCTTATTCCATCCATCCCACCGATCATTGCGCTCCTCTCCACGACGGCGGCGAGTGCAGGATGCTGTCTCCGAGTTCCAAAGGATATGACGTTCTTATCTTGTGCCGCATATTTTATCTTCGCAGCCTTCGCGGCGATCCCGGATTCCTGGCAGAGAAATCCAAGAATAGATGTTTCATATCTGGCGAAATCAAGATATTTTCCTTCAATCCTCAAAACGGGTTCTCTTTCGTAGAATACACATCCCTCCTCCATCGCATAGACGTCTATAGGCAAGCCCTCCAAAAGTTTTGAGACATCCTCCAAGCCGCATAGAACGCCCCACCCATCCAATGAGCTTGCGGTCACCTCTGCCACAACTTGTGGGTTTATTCCCTTCTTCTTAAGTATCTCTTCCGTTCGCAAAAAATAGACGTCGGTAGCCATGCCACTCTTTATGTCCTCATCGGAGACGATCATAAATATGTTATCTCTCATCTAAATCACCCAAATGATCTATTTCCAATCTTTTACTCTCATATAAGAATACCAAAGGAACATGTATTTATCTATTTTTCGGTCATCTTTTATGATGTCTTCTGGTATAGCCTCATCCTCTGTGTTGTCACATATCTTGACCCTTTGCCAAAAGACGTTTAAGGTCGTGTTGACACGTAAAATATTGATAAGTCTTTTACTGTGAACTACCCCGCCCTAAAGGGCGAGGCTTCCTGTATCATCCCTGCCTTCGGCAGGTCCTCAGGCTTAAATTCGGGAAGTCCCTTCCCTACATTCCTCAAATGCTCAAAAATCGAAGATTTTTGAAGACCTTTCTTTAGAATGTTTATCGCGGCGTTTTGATCTCTATCCATAACAAATCCACAGAACGGACATTTATGGGTTCTTTGGCTTAAAGGTTTTTTAACAATCCTGCCACAATTTGAACATTCTTGGCTTGTATTCTTTGGATTGACAAATTCAACTCTCGTACCAGCCTCTTCCGCTTTGTAAGATACAAAATTTGTCAATT
>CABGHG010000186.1 GCA_902158735.1 Candidatus Methanolliviera sp. GoM_oil | reverse complement strand
CTCCCCTCGCAACCAGATAACGCGGCTTGTGCCCGTAAGTCTTCAGAACGACATTCCTCCACCCGATCTGGTGATAGAACGTGGATGCGTCCGACTCATAAACATAAGAATCCCACGCGTCCTCTTCCCCGGTGCGAAGTTCACTGATCTCCATTTCCCACCCCCGCCCGGCTCCGAAATCTACTGCTCATAAGTGGCGATACAATGAAGCTTCCATATTGCTTGAAATGCTCATCGAATGCAAATACCTCTGTTCTCATAGATGTACTGGTCATGTCTGCGTGAGACCTCGCTGATGCCACTCTCCCCAATACTAATTATGCTTGACAGTTCCTTCTTCTGCAATTCCAACAATTCCCCATCCTCTTCCGGTAGAACTACTAAACGCATACGTTTGTGCTCAGGGAAGGCTACTTTCCAGAGAGGTTTGAATATGCCCCCCTCATAAACCGCAACTATTGTTTCTGTCATATTTCACAGAGTTGTCCAAATCCGATTTTCATCCCATTTCACCAAGCTTCCTCTCAAACTCACCGATATCCTTCGTAGTCACGGCGAGTTTGAGCAGGTCATCCAGGAGAGAGCTGTTTCTTTCCCTGATGCGGTGTATTTGCCGGGATAACCGGTCCGGAACCGCGCCGAAACGCGCTGCGAGTGCGGAGATGATACTCTCTTCCCTGCCTTCCACTTTACCTTCTACTTTACCTTCAACTCTGCCTTCAACTCTGCCCTTTCCAAGCGTCTCCTTGTAAAATCTTGACTCTTTCATCAACTTTTCCAGATCGCCCAATGTCATAGCTTTAATCACCTCTTCGGGGTATTTCAATTCTGCAAATATCCATGCGCACGTACATGCATCTACGTCCGGATGCTTATATTTTACTGCGTCCACGATCTCGCGAATGCATCTCTCAACATCCGCATCCTTCATCAATAGTGTAAGCGGATACAGCCCATACAGTCCATTCTCGAACACCTTTTCCGGTTCAAGCTCCCATACCCGGATCACCGCATAATCAAATGTCATCACATGCTTATCCAGTATCTGTGACCTGTACGTGCTTTCCATATCCCTGCCAGCATTCTCCGGGCTAATATACACCACAACCGGATAAACAGGCAGCCGATGTTCGTATAGGATCCTCCCGTAATACGAGACCATGCGCAGAGGCATATCGGGATCGTATCTGGTTTGAAATTCGATATGGATGATGAAATCCTCGTCACCCGTCACCTTCGCAAGGAAATCAGCGCGATGTTCGGTAGAAGGAATCGCGGTCGGGAGCGGTTTGAGATCCAATCTCCGGTCAAAGATGAGTGTGACGAGATCTCTTGAGAATTCGGGAGATATGCATTTCATTGCGACATCGTACTGCATACATTCGAATCATCGCCAAGGGATAAAAATGTGATTACTGTGAGCCGTGGGATGTGAGGTGTGTTTTGTCGGTATCAGCACCTCCGAAACCACCGTGGGAAGGATATTCGATCTCAAAGACGGTCTGCCCCTGCTCCCCCCTCCACAAGCGACACTGGCATCCGCCTCCACACCTCTGCGAACATCTTCCGCTTCGGACTGATCTGGCTCGTATCGGGCATCTCCATCAACCATTGGCGTCCATGGAATATGGATTTTATAGATTTCATAAAACTCCCAATTCTACAACTTCCACCAGATCAACCCCTTTAAAGTCGGCATTCATCCGTAACGATAAAAGTCATCCCAAACTCTTTCAAAACATCTCTACCTCTTTTGCACAATTCCCAGTCTGCGCTATTCGTCCAAGCAGTGACAACGCATCATCAATTTTTTCATGGTATATACTAACGTCCAGTCGTTCTACGCACCATTTCCATTTACGAAAAAGTATATCGCTAGCCCCCCGAAGGGCAGTTTTTACTCGATTTTTTGTGAAAAAATCGTTTGTTACCGCATTTATGTATCCCCGCTCTATATTTTCAAGGAATCGTGTGGATGCCTCACCACATCTTGGGTCGTCCAATGCGTTGAAAAGGTAGATGTTTGCATCAACGAAGACGTTCGCCCCATCCGGAAGCTCGCTCACTTTCATAGTTCTGTGTGGTATAGTTCTTCCAACTCTTTCGTAGTTAATCTCGTTTTAACTATCCCTCTTAGTTTTCTGGCTCTCTGGTAATTCGAGTTGCAAGCATCTCGCAAGATGAATTATGCTGGCGGAATATTAAGTGCTCAGGGATCACGAATAAACGAATTTCACGAATGTTAAACCAGAACAAATTCGTCCATTCGTGTCATTCGTGATTAAAACTGCATAGAAATAGACTAAATTCCCGAAAAATCTCCTAAATTAGAGTTGGGAGATTTGGATAAAATGGGCAATCTCTTTATAAGCGTTGGTCACTGCAACTCAAGATACCAGAGAGCCAGTTTTCTTGCCTGCAATTTGGGTCTTATCAGTATTTCATGCCACCTGACCAGAACGTTCGCCTCTCCGATCTCTAACTCATCAAGCAATCCCCTTGGTATAAATATACCATCACCTCTCTCTTCTATTTTTGTTTCCAGCATCCTATTCGCCTCTCAAATTTTACTATGGAAATACCTCAACTATTTCCATGCTTATGGGGTCCTGAAAGGTCATGAAGGTTTGCTATGAAAATACCAATTGCATTCAGTGCATCGGTTGGGCATGAGTTTCGCATATACCCGATTCACGT
>CABGHG010000185.1 GCA_902158735.1 Candidatus Methanolliviera sp. GoM_oil | reverse complement strand
GGGAGGAGTATCGATATGATGAGTCGTGAGGAAAAATTGGAGTATCAAACTGAAAGGTATTGGAATAGCGACCCAACTGCGAAGAAGTATATCCAGGGACTGTTGCCGGAAGAAGTAAAATATTTAATAGATCAGGGTAAAATAACTGAAAAACTATCTGAGACCGAGATACTTGTCCAATTGGTAGGATATTCATGGGAACCTATTTTAATATCTATTTGTGCGCACAAACCTGATGTAGTGGTGCCAATATTAAATAAAAAATATATCGAGAAGGGGGATGGAGAAATTTGGGGGAATAAGTATAAAGAGAATATACATAAATTAAAAGAGCAGGGTCTTATTAATGACCTAAGTGGCATACCCAAGATTTTCCCACCGCAATGGGAGACTGTAGGAGATCAACCCAAAGACGTCTTCAGATTTCTGAAAACGCATGTTTTGCCATTTGTTAATGAGGGGAAAAAAGTCGTCGTAGATATTACCGGAGCTAAAAAAAGCATGGCGTCTGGTGCATATCTCTTCTCGAGTTACACAAACGCTCCCGTGGTATATCTAAACTATGATAAATATAGCAGAAATCACGGAAGACCATATGGTTATACATGCAAACTGGATAAACTTAAAAACCCTCTCAAAATCTTTAAACTTCATGAATGGGGTAGGGTGAGGCAATTGTATGAGAATTATGCATTCCGGAGTGCTAATATTCTTGTGGAGGAGATACAAGACGGTGCTAAATCCTTTTTTGATACCAAAGACTTGAATAGCATAGATAGTCTTATGAAATGGCTGGAGTTTTATAGATTGTGGGATGAAGGGGATTATAAAGCCTGTTTTGATAAATGGAATGGTGTGCGGGGGACGGGGGGTAAAACACCGGACGCGCATTGCCCAACCGCTGTGGCGAGGTTGGGTACAATATGGCCAAATAAAGATGATTTTAGGGAATTGAAATTGGGTTTTAAAAGAATCGAAGGTTTACCTGATATAACTGAGTCAATCTATCTCAAAGATAAAGAAATCCTCACATATGCCTATGATGAACTTGGAAAGATTAAAAGACTCATCATGCCTAATGAAGACTGTCGCTCTGCACTACTTCGTGCGGCTGGTTTAAATGAAGTTTTGTTGGAAGCGCGGATTGTAAGATCGTGGATTGGCAATCAATTTAGTGCCGTGAAAAGGAGTATAAATTATGAGGATAGAAATGATATGCTCATAGTGAACAGTAATTTACTAAATACTGTAGATGAAGGTATATTAAAAAAATCTACAAATGCGATTGGTTTGATCAAGTTCCTTCAGGGAATTGAACCCTCTCTAAAGGTGCGAGGGGTTAGGCTCAGCCAGTCAGTGAGTGCACGTCGTCTCAATGAGTTTTGGCTGGGTATAGAATCTAACGGAATGGAGTTACCCGAAGATGTTTTCGAGATTAGACACAAAGCCATTCATGTTTGCTTGAGTATTCCAAAGGAGATAGCTGAGGTGGCAGTAAAAATGGCAGAGGAAAACTTAAAAGATTTCCAGAACCACTGGGTGGATGATGCATTAGCCAATGGGACGTATGAAGCTATGAACTGGAATGAACTATGTGATGTGTGCGGCATAAACTTTTTACCGAAGAAAAGTGAGGGGGAGTAATGAGCAAGTATCTTTTCGTTGCAGAGGCAGACAAAATCCAGGATCTTTTGTTCCGCTCGTCTAAACGGAGAGAGGTGGCGGGAGGCAGCCAGATGCTTACCGAGTTCTGCAAGGATGTGGCTTTACAACTTACCCATATCCCGCGATTTAAGAGTAGAACAGTTATATCTGCTGGAGGTTCTTTTAGAATTTGTTTTGATTCGGAAGAAAAGGCAAAGGAGTTTGGGGCGTGTTTATCCGAACTTTATAGAAGAAAATTGGGTGGGACGATAACCATCGCAGAACTAGTGGAAGTGACAACTGGAAAAGAGGATGAGGCAATAAAAAATGCGCAGAAATATCTAAGAAAAGCAAAACATAGTGGCAAAAATCCTGTTTCTGTGGAACAGATGCCATATATCGCGATATGCGCTTCATGTGGTATCGGAATTGCCAGATATTATGAAAAACAGTTTAAAGATGATAAAAATCCAAAGTATCTATGTGACGTATGCTATAATAAAACAGAATCATGGAAAGTGATAAAGAATAGTTTCCTCTCTAGATTTGTAAGCCGTATAAGCGAGGGAATGTCTGAAGAACTCAAATTCGAAGATGTAGATAAGATAGCAGAATTGGAACAAAGAAATTATATCGCCTATCTTATTGCAGATGCTAACAGTATGGGTACAGTCTTCAGCAAATGCAGTAGTTTTGAGGAGCTGGAACAACTCTCTGAGGCATTGAATAATGTAATCCAGGATTCTCTGGCAGAACCTACGAAAATTCTTATAAAAAATCAAAGAAAGCTCAGAGCAAAGAGGTTCTCTCCGGTCTTGCCACTCATTCTTGGGGGGGATGATGTTTTTGCAGTAATTCCCGCCCAATGGGCACTGGACTTTGCCCAGAGGTTCGCTCGTGAATTTCAAGAGCGAATGGAACGATCCTTAAAGGATATCGGAATTCAAAACGGCATGCCCCCTACAATCTCAGCAGCTGTAATAATCTGCAAAGGCAAGTTTCCTTATTCAGTTGCTTACGAACGTGGTGAAGAGCTATTGAAAATAGCTAAGAAACGAGCAAAGAATGAAAAGGCGTCCACGATTTCTTTCGAACT
>CABGHG010000184.1 GCA_902158735.1 Candidatus Methanolliviera sp. GoM_oil | reverse complement strand
AGAAACACCGCTAAACGTGTATTAAAGGTTCTCTGTTTGATATCATGTAAATAATCTAAAAATTAAAGCAGGTGACAAATGAATGAAGAAGATAATAAATGGCAACCTATTGTAGAAGAGCTGAGATCGATCGTTGGATCCGATTACGTTATAGACAAGAAAGACCAAACTGAGGGGTATTTGGCAGATGAAACGGCCGAGCCCGTTATGCCAAAGTGTTGCACCGATGTTGTTGTAGTTAAGCCAGAAGACGCGGAAGAGACCTCAAACATAATGAAATATGCCGATGAGAACTCTGTGCCAGTTGTGATCAGGGGAGGTGGAACTGGATTATGCGCCGGTGCTGTTCCGATTAAGCCTTCCATAATACTTTCGATGGAGAGATTGAATAAAATTTTGGAGGTGGATGAAGAAAATCTTACCATCACCTGTGAGGCGGGCGTAACTTTAAGAGAGATCTTTAGAAGAACGGCTGGAGTTAAAGGGCTCTTCTTTCCCCTTCATCCCGGAGATGAGGGGGCTCAAGTGGGAGGCCTCGTGGCGGAAAATGCGGGCGGCTCGAGGGCGGTAAAATATGGCGTGATGAGAAATTTCGTGAGGGGAATGAAGGTTGTCCTTCCAACGGGGGAGATGATAAATCTTGGAGGAAAAGTGGTCAAGAATAATACGGGTTATGATCTGATGCAGCTGTTTATGGGAGGGGAGGGGACGCTTGGTATAATTACCGAAGTAACCCTCAGATTGGTACCAGAGGTCGGGGGAACTTACACATTGGTATTACCCTTTAAAGATGTAAGAGGAGCGATTGGAGCGGTGCCCAAAATTCTTCAGAGCGGAATAGTGCCTCTTGCCATAGAATACATGGATAAGGAATCTATCTCATACGGCGAGAGAGCAACTGGGGAGAGATGGCCGAGTAAAGAAGGAGATGCTCACCTGATGATCATCATAGAAGGTAGAGATGATGAGGAGCTCTTCTCCATCTCTGAAGAGATAGAGGATATTTGCCGAGAGTATGGAGCTTTGAAGCTTTTGGTGATAGATACCGCAAGGGAGCAAAAGAAGATTCTCGATATAAGGAGCTTGATATATGAAGGATCTAAGGAAGATCTGATCGAGATCTTGGACGTGTCTGTCCCACCGGCCATGATTCCCGATTTTGTAATAGAAAGCCGAGAAATTGCGAGTGAATATGGAATGAAGCTGTTACAATTCGGTCACGCCGCAGATGGGAATGTACACCAAGAGATTTTAAAGAGCGGTCTTGAAGAAGAGGAATGGGGGGAAAGCTATCCCAAGGTAAAGCAAAAGATATTCCAGCTCGCATCTGAAATGGGGGGATACATCACGGCGGAGCATGGGATAGGTCTAACGAAAAGAGAAGATATGTATCGAACATTGAGTAAAAAAGAGATCGATCTGATGTGTAAGATCAAATCCGTATTTGATCCAAATAATATTCTAAACCCCGGGAAGGTCGTAGATCTGGAGAGGATATGACTACTTTTTATCTCAATTATGGAAAAACACAAATCGGCGTTGAGATTCCAGAGCAAAAGATCCTTAATGTGATCAGGCCAAACCCCTCGCATGGTAAGAGAGACAAGGAAGAAGAAATAAAAAGGGCGATAATGAATCCAATTGGTGCGAGCTTGGAAGAGATAGTAACACCCCAGAGCAGCATAGCTTTGCTCCCAAGCGATATTACCAGACCCTGCCCGAGTTATAATATAATACCAATTCTTCTACGGGAATTAAACTCAATAGGGATAAAAGATGAGCGTGTAAAAATAGTGTTTACTAATGGATTGCATCGAAGGCATACACGAGATGAGAAGATAATGCTCCTTGGCAAAAAAATTGTAGAGAAAATCAAATGTATAGATCATGATGCAAAACAAAAACAAAAATACATTGGTGATACCAGCCATCATACACCAGTTTATATAAATAGCGATGTACTTGATTGTGATATCAAGATAGGCATAGCCAATATAGATATACATGTCTTTGCTGGTTATAGTGGTGGGGCAAAGAGCATACTGCCCGGGGTCTCTGGAGTGGAAACTATTGTGAAAAATCATTACATGATCTACGAATACTTCGATCGAACAAGAAGTGGTATTCTTGAAGGAAATCCGATCAGAGAGGATATGGAAGAGGCCGCCAAATTGGCAGGGCTCGACTATATCGTCAACGTAGTTCTAGATGACAAGAAAGAGATTGTGACCGCAGTTGCTGGAGATCCCCTGAGAGCTCATAGAAGAGGAGTGGAGACTTGTGATAGAATATATAGAGTACCAATCCGTGAAAAAGCAGATATTGTAGTCGCCAGTGCTGGGGGTTTTCCAAAAGATATTAATCTTTATCAAGCAACCAAAGCTATGGATAACTCAACTTTTGCCATTAAAAATGGTGGGACAATCGTATTATTTGCAGAGTGCCCAGAAGGCGTGGGATCTGAAGAATTGGATAAATTATTGAACTCAAAATCGTGGGAAGAGGTCATCCAGAAAGGAAAAGATGGTGGTTCATATGCTCCATACGGTTTCCGTGCAGTTGCAAAAATGGGAATAAAAGTCGTTTTGATCTCTTCTATTTCGATCGAGAAAACTGCGAGAACGCCCATAATTGGCGCTAGGGATGCAAAGGAAGCGATTGAAAAAGCGATCCAGATAGAGGGGGAAGGAGCCACCATTACTGTGATGCCCTTTGCCGGATCTACCTTACCTACATCTGATGCCTGATCTTAC
>CABGHG010000183.1 GCA_902158735.1 Candidatus Methanolliviera sp. GoM_oil | reverse complement strand
AAATGAGATGATCTCGGCAACTGAACGAAATACTGCTGAAATTCAAGAGAGAGAATTGAACCTGGAATCAGCGATCTCCAATTTTGCTTTGATCCTATCTTCGGCTTCAAAGGGAGATCTGACCCGGAAAGTGGATCTGCCCCAGATCCCGGAGGAATACAGGCCAATTGGAGAAAACATTAACACGATGACAGAGTCCATGAAATCGCTTATAAACGAAGCGGAATCAACCGGAAGCAGCGTCACAACAGCAGTCCGGGAGATGGCAACTAATCTCAGGGAAATGAGCGACACGGCACAGCAGATAGCTGGAGCAATAAGTCAGATAGCCCAGGGATCATCCAGCTCGGCAAACCTGAGCCAGCAAATGCAGAAGCTCAGCGATGATCTCAAAGTTCTGATGAAAAACGTAGCTTCTGCGAGTGAAATTCTCAGAGAGACCGCAGATGGAGTTGCCAAACAAGGTGCAGAAGGTGAAGATGCTTCAAACCGCATGAGAACGGTTAGCAACACTTTCCTTGGATCCATGGGATCCATAGCAGAGACCTCTGAAAATTTGAACAGAAATATTCAAAGCATCGCAGAAGTGATAGAGATAATAACATCGATAGCGGACCAGACAAACCTTTTAGCACTGAATGCAGCAATAGAGGCTGCAAGAGCAGGAGAACAGGGAAAAGCTTTTTCAGTTGTTGCGGATGAGATAAGAAAGCTTGCAGACCAGTCAAGAAATTCAATTCAGCGCATAAGGGCGATGATAGATTCAATATCTCATCAGAGAGAAAAGATGATGGAGGTTGTTCAGAAAGGAAAAGAGGATTCCCGGAGCACTGAAGAGATCGTAAACATCACAACAATCTCTTTCCAGCAGATAATTCAGGGCGTTAGTGAACTCACATCTGCAATAAAGGAGATATTTGAGATGATAAACAGGGAATCAGAGACCGTTGATGAGCTTGCGAAGGGAATGGAAGAAGCTTCGGCAATTGCAGAAGAGAATGCAGCATCCGTTGAAGAATCCACTGCATCCATAGAAGAACAAACAGCATCCATAGAAGAGCTTGTAGCAAAATCCAATGAGCTCACAGTAAGTGCAGATGACCTCATGAAATCTCTTGATCGTTTTAAGAGGTAAAAAATGAGATACGTCGTCTTCTCCATGGGTAAAGAAAAGTATGGGTTGCGCGTTGATGTCACGAAGGAGATAACTCTACCAAAAAAGATAACTCCTCTGCCGGAAAGCGAACCATTTATGAAAGGAATAATGAATCTCAGAGGAGCAATAATTCCGGTATTTGACCTGGCCGAGAAGCTGGGTTTGGGTTCTGGTCTGGAGAGCCCTCGGCAAAAAAAGAAGATCATCGTCATTGAAATTGGAGATAAAATTGTCGGTTTTGCGGTAGATGAGGTGTTCGAGGTCGTGATCTTCGAGAAAGTTGAACCATCTCCAATTTCAGATAATAGGGGCATAATAACAGGGATCGCAAGGGATGATCGCGGCGGCATGGTTATAATTCTGGATCCGGAGAAACTAATAGGATATGCTAAGATATGATCTATTCTGGTTGCAGAAATGATTGTGGAAAGTCTATGTGACTGACCTCCATCTCGTGCGCGTTATTATAAAAAATTCTGTCATAAAAGACACTGGTGATAACAAAATCAGGATCCTGTTTGAGTACAAAAAATGACAGAGGCAATTAAAAGGTTGGATGGCTAAGAAAGGATAGATGGCTAAAGTTTATAAAGTAAAAGACGAAATATAACATATGGTCGAGGCTGTGCGCAAGGATGCCAAAAAAGTTTTTGATGTAAAAAAAGAAAAGGTGGAAGAAGAAAAAAAGAGAGAAATAAATTTTGAAGATTTACTAAATGCAATTCCAGATTTGCAGATATCTATAGACATGAACGGAATGGTTACAGATCTGAACGGTAAAAGAGCGGCGGATCTGATTGGCTATTCAAAAGAAGAGTTGTTGAACAGAAAGGTTGAGGATCTCCCATTTTTCACCACAGAAAGCGTGAAGGTCTTTGATAACTGCATAAAGAAGCTTGAAAAGGGCGAAGAGACCTATAACGCTCCAATGGAATTGCTAAAAAAGGATGGAAATGCTTTCTCCGCTTCTTTAGCTCTCACCAACGTGGTTGTAAATGATAAAGTAAAAGGGCATATGATCACGATCAGAGACATAACTGAGCTTAAAAAGCGTGAGACAAAACTCGCGAGTTCTAGGATCTATGCAGAGAATGTTCTGGAAGGCATAGCATCACCCATATGGCTGTTGGATAAAGAGGGCAATGTAACCTACGTAAATCCCTCTTTTGAAGAGATTGAAGGATATAAAAAAGAAGAGGTCGTAGGAAATAGCCTGGAAGAGTTCTGTCAAAAGATTACTAGAAAAGAAGATGTAGCAAGGGTAGTAAAAAGGGTAATGGAGCGATTGAAATCCGGAGAAGTCACCAGAAATGTTCCCATTACTCTTATTACAAAAGAGGGAAGAGAATTGCCGATATTGTACCACGCAAGTCCCATCAGAGACTCTGAAGGAAGGATCACGGGAGAGGTCGTATCGGGAACTGATGTAACTGAACTGCGAAAGCACGAGGAAGAGCTAAAGAAATCTCAAGAATACACAAGATCTCTATTTTATTCAATTCCAAATCCAACATCAATCTTAGATCTGGGTGGAACGATGATAGATATAGCAAAGGCAACTGAAGATCACTTCAGAATGTCAAGGGATGAGATCTTAG
>CABGHG010000182.1 GCA_902158735.1 Candidatus Methanolliviera sp. GoM_oil | reverse complement strand
GGTACCCCAATTTAGCCCATTCGATCTTCCAATCGAAGTTCAGAACTATGTACTCCATGGAAGATACCCATTTCTCCACCCATTCAAAAAGCCTGAGGGGATTGATCATGAAATAGTTGAGCATGCAATGGAACTCGTGGGAATTCTGGATCTGAAAGATAGAAAGATAGACGAACTGAGCGGAGGGATGAGGAAAAAAGTCTCGATAGCCAGGGCTATGACCCAGCAACCGAAGATACTCCTGCTGGATGAGGTGATCGCAAATCTGGATATATACAACAGAATAGAGATAATGGATCTGGTGAAGAAGATATCCAAAGACCAGATAGTGATTCTAGCGATCCACGATCTTGATCTGGCTGCCCAGTATTGTTCAAAGCTTCTCCTGTTAAAAGATGGGGGTTCTATAGCAATTGGAGATCCAAACAGGGTAATCAACAGGGAATCGATAAAAAAAGCTTATGGGTTGGATCTAGAAGTAACCCGGAATCCTGTAACAAAATCTTTGAAGATAATTCCGGTGAGGTGTGGAATCAGAGTCCATGTGATCTGTGGAGGGGGTTCTGGTTCAACTTTACTTGATAAACTGGTCAGGATCGGGTACAATGTAACTGCAGGCGTTCTGAACGTCCTAGACGAGGATTACGAAACTTCCAGAATTCTCGGCATAAATATCGCCACTGAATCCCCATTCTCTCAGATAAGTGAAGCATCATACAAAAAAAATGTTGAGATGATATCAGAATCTAACGCAGTAATACTGACAGATCTCTTTTTTGGACCCGGGAATTTAAAAAATCTGGAAGCGGTAAAGATGGCAATACATCACAATAAACCAGTGATATCCATAGAGGGGTCAAAGATAGAGGAGAGGGATTTTTCCAACGAGAATGCAACTATGCTATATAATAAATTGAGGAAGAAGATGCTCATTGTAAAGGATGAGGATGGTGCGATAGAGATCTTGAAAAACGTTCCATAGAAAGTTTAATAAAAAGAGAACGGAATAACGTTGTATAGTATACTTTGTGATATGTATAATGAGTATACGATGCGATGCGAACGATACGATACGATGCGAACGATACGATATGAAAAGGGGAGGTAAAGATGGTAGAATATTTTAGACCCACGTCAATAAAAGAAGCAGTATCTCTACTACATAGTAAGGAGAATATCAAACTTATAGCTGGTGGTACTGAGATAAATCTCAAATATAGAGATCTCGAATACCTGGTTGACCTGAAAAATCTGGAACTGAATTATATTGAAGAAGGTGCAGGTATAAGAATTGGGGCGACCACGACCATCGGGGAGATCGAGGATAGTGAAATTCTCAGAAATGGAGCATATAGAGCATTACATCAATCTGCAAGCACTTTCACATCATCTGTAAAGCATCTGGCCACGATAGGTGGAAATGTGGCTGAGAGCGTGGCTTCTTCGGACCTATCTCCGCCATTGATCGCTCTAGATGCAAAAGCTGTTCTAACAGGCGCTTATGGCGGGAGAGTGGTTCCAGTACATAAGCTATTCATGGGTCTGAGGAAGACCATTCTGGATAAAGAGATAATTGTTGAGTTCATCATACCCGAGTACAGGAATACGTCATCGTCTTTTCAGAAGGTTGGAAGGACTGAAGATGATCTAGGGATGACGACTCTGGCTATGAGGCTGACTATCAAAGACGACAAAATCGAGGATGTAGGGATAGGAGTTGGGTTAGCATCTCCCAATCCATTGAAGGCGGAGAAGACTGAAAGGTACATCATAAATAAAGAGATCAATGAAGAGGTGATCGAAGAGGCTGGAGATATACTGATCCAGGAGACTAAACCGAGAACCAGCATAAGGGCTTCTAAAGAGTACAGAAAAAGACTGGAGAAGGTTCTGCTCAGAAGGGCTCTGATGAATTGTCTGGAGGATCTACGATGACCATAATATTGAAGGTTAATGGTAAAGAGTACGAGTTGAACGTCCCCCCTTCAAAGAGATTACTTGATGTTTTGAGGGATGATCTAGGGTTGACAGGGACAAAATATGGGTGCGGGACAGGAGAATGCGGAGCCTGTACTATACTACTGGATGGGAAGCCATCTCCATCATGCATAATGCTAGCTGCTCAGGCAGAGGGGATGGAGATAACCACTATTGAAGGGGTCAGAAATTTGCCCATCTTTGAAAAGATAGAGAATGCATTTGCCGAATTCGGAGCTGTACAGTGTGGTTACTGCACGCCAGCGATGGTTCTGAATACGATATATCTATTGAATAAGAATGAGAAGCCGAGCAGGGAGGAGATAAGGAGCGCTATTTCAGGAGTATACTGCAGATGCGGCTGCTACCAGAAAATAATCGACGCAATAGAGAGCATCGTCGATGCAGACCACAAAAATAAAATACCGCACGAAAATCCAGTGGGAATAGTTGGTGCAGGAGTTCAGAGAATAGATGTAAAGGAGAAGATTGAAGGAAGGTCAATTTATGCCATAGACCTCAAACCAATCGGGATGAGGAGATATGATGATCTATTGTATCTGAAGTTTTTGAAGTCTCCCTTCGCCCACGCGAAGATAAAGTCCATAGATGTAGAGGAAGCCATGAAACAAAAGGGAGTTGAGCTCATTCTCACGCATGAAAATGTTCCAGACGTTCATTTCACCACAGCAGGTCAGACATATCCTGAACCATCCCCCTATGATACCAGACTACTCAATGATAAGGTCAGATATCTCGGAGAACCTGTCGCAATAGTCGCAGCTGAATCTGAAGAGATATGTGAAAGAGCGATCGCTCTCATAAAAGTTCAAT
>CABGHG010000181.1 GCA_902158735.1 Candidatus Methanolliviera sp. GoM_oil | reverse complement strand
GTAGCAATTTCGTTAATGGTTCCATCATCGATTTTTGAATATCTGGAATAGCCGTCTGTAGCAATTTCGTTAATGGTTCCATCATCGATTTTTGAATATCTGGAATAGCCGTCTGTAGCAATTCCGTTAATGGTTCCATCATCGATTTTTGAGATTCTTGAATGCTTTGAGCAATTTCCTTTTTAATCTTTTCTAAAAAGCTATCAAAATCCATTTTATTACCTCTATTCTTCTTTTAATATCTCTCCAACCGTCTTCAACTCAATATCCAATCCATCTTCCAACTTCGCCCTCGCAACTTCCTCATAAGCACCTCTGCCAAAGCTGAACGCAACAACCACGCCTTTATCTTTCTTCACTCTTCTTATTGCAGTCTCGAAGTTATCGATCACATTTCTACCTATATTCTCTGACTGTTTGACCTGTATCGGTCTCCCATCTATGAGCCACCCATTTATGCCCATATCTCCGACCTTTTTCTCCGATGCCCTCCCAGTTAACTTTTGGCATGCCCAATTTTGAAACTCAAAGGGTTTCATCTCCTTTAATTCTTCCAGAGTTCTCGGAAGTCCGATTATGTCATTCTCCCCGATTGATACGCCCGACTTTTTCATCCGATCCACCATTAATTTACAAGCCGTAGGAGATACATCAATACCAATCTATTGACGATCGAGTTTATGAGCGACCGCGATACAAGTTCCACAGCCGCACATCGGATCTAAAAGAATATCCTCTGGATTAGATGATGCTTTTATAATCCGTTCTAAAAGAGCTTCAGGTTTTTGGGTGGGGTAACCGAGTTTCTTATAATCTGTTGGGCTATGAATAGGATTAATATCGGTCCACCAATCATTTATAGGCGTGCCTTCTGGTCTTAATCCTTCTTCAGCGTATTTTCCTTTTACTTTTGTTCTGCCCTTCTGAACAGTCCCTTCCGAATAAGGTCTATATTGAGGATTAAAGGTATAATCATCGGTTTTTGTGTATCTAAGGATCGTATCGTGCTTTCTTGGAAAATCCCTTTTTGGGATACCGCCACCAGCATAACACCAAACAATTTCATTTCGGAAGTTTTTAATCCCAAATATCCTATCTACTTCCACTTTAAGATAATGTGATGCATGATAATCGCAATGTAGGTAAAATAAACCTGTATCTTTCAAGACCCGATGGCATTCTCTAATCTTCGGCTCCATCCATAAGATATAATTCTCGATCCCTCCTTTCCATCTATCCTCGAACGCCCTCAACTCGTATCCATCTCCCCAGATGACTTCATAATTTCTATTTGAGAAGAAAGGAGGATCGACATAGATCAGATCGACAGATCTCTCTGTAAAATGACTTAAAACGTCTTTACAGTTTCCACAGTATATCGAATTTGTTTTAAAATCCATACTTGGTATTTAGGGATAATGTCATGATGCTCTACCTCTTATAACCCCTAATCTGCCAGATGTTTGGGTATCTCCCACTTCATGACAAAGTAGTTGAGTGTCAGCCTTCCGCTGCCTTTTGGAATCTTAAAGATGATTTTCCCTCCCCATTGCTCGTTGTAATATAAACCTCTGATATTGTAAGGATCGTAAACATACATACCATATGCAGAAAGAGGATTAAAAATATTTCCATATTCATCAGATAGGGCAAAACCGCTCGGGAATACATGTGCTTTTATATGCCCCATATTTTTTACAGTTGCATTAACAATAACAAATTCTCTTCCTTCTGGTGCCTCCGTTTTGCTCCCATCTTTATTTATATAGAATGATTGCTTCTTTACCGAGTTTAGAGTAACAGATACATGAGTTTCAGTACAAGGACTATCCAGAACAAACGTTTTCCCTATATCGCCAGTCTGCACCCCCTTTTGAGCCAATGATCCCTGCGAAGCAGTCACAATCATCCCTAATATGATCAAAAATACAATAAACCCAGTTATCATTCGCATACTTCTTTCCATCCATCACTACATCTTTTAATCTTTTCTTTTTATCTCATCTCTAATCTGATTCTTAGAGTATTTAAATCTGATTATATTAAATGAAGACATTTTAAAGTATTTTATCTATTTCGCCTAATTATGTCCACAAATAACTTCGATGTCAAATGTCAACACCACATCTTTTGGCACAGCAGAAAAGTATCACATCTTTTGGCACAGCAGAAAAGTATCACACTTCTATCGGGTGGCAAACCAAACCTTCTACCCCCTAAACCTCGTGCGTCCATGACCCCTCCATGAGCGTCTAGAGATCGAAGACGACGGACAGTTCAAGGGTAATTTCTCCCCTCCCTTACGGTAGGGTTCGGATCTTCGGATATCTCCGAATGGTTCATGGTAAAGGGAAGAGCAATGTGGAGAAATTGTTGGAAGATGCTGGTATTTCCCAAGAATCCCAAGAACTTCAAAAATCCCAAAAATATGAGGAGGTAACATCCATTTTTTGCTCCTCCACCCACTCCTCACAAGAATGCATCAGAGACCTTTATACCCGCACAACATATAGAGTCAGATGCAATGGAAGATGAAATGGAAGATGAAATGGAAGATGAAATGGAAGATGAAATGGACGGTGGAATTGAAAAAAGTTCTTTAATTTTGTTCTACTTTTGTTCTACTTTTGTTCTACTTTACATTTGACACACTCTTTAAATCAAATCATTTTCGTGCAATCGCTTATATTCTGGATCATCCTCCCCTAGTTCAAACATCAAGGGCGAACAATACCATGCAATCTCATCACGGCAGAACTTGGGGCCTATTTATAGCGTGAATAAGCCGGTGGCGTGAATAAGCCGGAAGTACAGGATAGATTCAATCGCCTTTCCTGCCATTTCTGCCGGTGCATTTGGTTATCCTGTC
>CABGHG010000180.1 GCA_902158735.1 Candidatus Methanolliviera sp. GoM_oil | reverse complement strand
ATCTGCCTCAAGAGTTACAGGCCCATTGGCTGCTTCAGCCAGAATTTTCACTCTATCGCTAATCTTGTCCACATTCTTTTCAGCGATGACACCTCCAAGAGCTGCAGGGACGAGCACATCGACATCCTTTTCCAACCATGCATCTGACTCTTCCCTCTTCCAACCAAAGGATATGGCTTTATCATGGTTGATCGTACCGAATATATCGAGAGTGCCTTCAGCTAGAAGTTCTCTCGGATTAATACCATCATTACATGTGTAAGTGTATGCTCTCTTATCTGCAGGATCCCAGCATGAGATCGAGATGACCTTTCCACCATATTCGACAAATTTTTCACAACAATATTGAGCATTGTTTCCTGCACCCTGGATAGAAGCAGTACAGTCCTTAAAACTGATATTCGATCTCTTCATGAATTCTCTGATGCAATAAACGACTCCGTATCCTGTGGCCTTATTCCTTCCAAGAGATCCACCTATTCCAACCACTTTACCTGTAATAAAACCAGGTTTCCTGCATCTCGCGATTGCTTCATATTCGTCCATCATCCAGACCATATCCTGAGCATTTGTCCCCACATCTGGAGCAGGCACATCCATCTCTGGTCCTACAAAATCCCATGTCTTCCTGACCCATCCTCTACAAAGACGCTCTGTTTCTGATGCAGACAATTCCCTTGGATCCACGACAACCCCTCCTTTACTTCCACCTAGAGGAATATCTACTACAGAGGTCTTCCATGTCATCCACATGGCAAGGGCCCTGACAGTATCTATGGTCTCATCTTTATCGAAACGAATTCCCCCTTTTCCAGGACCTCTGATAGTTGAGTGCTGAACCCTGAATCCAGTAAATACTCTAGTGGTCCCGTCATCCATATCCACCGGTATGGTGATTTGAAGTTGCCTTTCAGGTTCGCGCAAATATGAGCGCAAATTTTCATCGAGGTTCATATCCTCTGCGTTCTGGTCGAACTGGGCTTGCGCGATTTTAAATGGATTCAATTCTTCCGTCATATAATTCATATAAAGTTAGCTATATTTAAAGATTCTCCAAAAAATTAATATTGATAATAAATATTTTCCCATTATGGATAGGATACAGGCACCTAGAGGATTGGAGATATCCTGTAAAGGTTGGAGACAGGAAGCTTTTCTCAGATTGCTGATGAACAATCTGGAAAACGCTGAAAAGCCGGAAGAGTTAATAGTATATGGTGGGACCGGGAAAGTTGCAAGAAACTGGGATTGTTATGACAGGATTGTTCAATCATTGAAGGAACTGGAAGAGGACGAGACCCTGCTAATTCAATCCGGTAAACCAGCAGGAATATTCAAAACTTCGAGTTCAGCTCCAATGGTATTGATCGCAAATGCAAATCTGGTTCCACACTGGTCAAATTGGGATAATTTCAGAAAGCTTGAGAAGAAGGGATTGACGATGTACGGGCAGATGACTGCAGGTTCATGGTGTTATATCGGGACTCAGGGAATTCTGCAGGGCACTTATGAGACATTTGCAGAGTGCGCAAAGAAGGAGTTCGATTCAGACCTGAAAGGAAAGTTCGTTCTCACAGGCGGCTTGGGTGGAATGGGTGGAGCCCAGCCCATGGCTATAAAGATGAATGGAGGGGTTGCCCTATGCATAGAAGTGGATGAAAAGAGGATATTGAGAAGGGTTGAAGTTGGATACTGCGATGTTTTTGTAAAGGATCTGGATGAAGCTCTGAGTATCATCGATAACGCGAAGAAAGAAGAGCGTGCTATATCTGTAGGATTGCTTGGAAATACCGCTGAATTGGAACCTGAACTGGTGAGGAGAAATATAACTCCGGATGTGGTTACAGACCAGACTTCTGCGCATGATGAACTTAATGGATATGTGCCAAAAGGATTGAGTTTGAAAGAAGCTGAAGAATTGAGGAAGAACGATCCAGACGAATATATAAAGAGGTCATATTCTTCGATGGCTGACCATGTTAGGGCGATTCTCAAATTTAAAGATAGGGGAGCGGTAGCCTTCGACTACGGAAATAACTTGAGAGCTCAAGCCAATTTAGCAGGGGTGAAGGAAGCTTTCAGTTATCCTGGTTTTGTCCCTGCGTATGTGCGCCCATTATTCTGCGAGGGTAAAGGCCCATTCAGGTGGATCGCGCTATCAGGAGATGTTAGGGATATAGAAAAGACAGATGAGGTCATTCTCAAAGAATTTTCGTATGACGATAGACTGGTGAAATGGATCAAGTTGGCTGAGGAGATGGTCCCGTATGAAGGTTTGCCGTCTAGAGTTTGCTGGCTTGGATTTGGGGAGCGTGCGAAATTCGCAAAGATCATAAATGATATGGTGAGAGATGGAGAGATATCAGCTCCGGTTGCTATCACAAGAGACCATCTGGACTGCGGCTCTGTAGCAAGCCCTTATAGAGAGACCGAAAGTATGCGGGATGGATCTGATGCGATTGCAGATTGGCCATTCTTGAACGCCCTGCTAAACTGTGCAGCTGGAGCGGACATGGTTGCTCTGCATAATGGGGGCGGGGTTGGAATCGGTTATTCAACCCATGCAGGAATGACAGTTGTTGCTACCGGAACAGATGAAGTCGAGCAACGAATCAAAAGGGTATTCACGACAGATCCAGGAATAGGGATAGTCAGGCATGCGGATGCAGGATATGAACTGGCGATAGAAAACGCAAAAAAGTTCGGGATAAAGATTCCATGATTAAGATTAAGTATTGTCTTGTATTCTTCATAATTGCTTCAGGCATGACATTTGAGAATGACGGAATAAACATTTACTATCAACACTGGGCTGCGAAGAATAGCGGGACTATTCTAGTTATAGTTCATGGATTGGGAGAACATGGGGACAGAT
>CABGHG010000179.1 GCA_902158735.1 Candidatus Methanolliviera sp. GoM_oil | reverse complement strand
ATCTAAAAATTTTTGAATAACTTTAATTTAACCTTTGCCCACCAACCATCTTCAAGTCTCCGCTCTACTTCAGATCAATGCTTTCCCCAGTTTCCTTCAAAGATCAAACTTTTACTCCTTTTTCCCTCCCATCAAAGAATATATAGGTGGGATTCAGGTGAAGGTAAGTGAAATGAGTGGGTGATAAATGATGGATAATGTGAAGACCGATCTGTTAGTAATAGGAGGAAGTGCTGGAGGTGCCGTCGCCGCGTTGACGGCAAAGAGTTTTTACCCCGAGAAAAAGATGACGGTGATAAGAAAAGAGCCAAAAGTGCTCGTGCCCTGTGGGATCCCATATATCTCTACGACCCTAAATGGGGAGATAGATAAGGATGTCATGTCCGATGCGATGCTCACGGGAAAAGGGATTGAACTTATCATAGATGAAGTTAGATCAATAGATAGGGAATCGAAGTCTGTTACCACATCAAAGGGGGACCAGATAGGGTATGAGAAGTTGATCCTTGCCACTGGCTCAGAACCAATCGTGCCGCCCATACCGGGCATAGATATAAAAAATGTCTTCTCCGTCAAGAAAGATGCAGAATATCTCAAGGAATTGTTCGGTGCCATACCGAGCGTAAAGGAGATCGTCGTCATCGGTGGAGGATTCATCGGGGTAGAATTTGCAGACGATATATCCAAAGGAGATGCAAATGTCAGTATTGTGGAGATGCTTCCCCATTGTATGATGGCGGCATTCGATGAGGACTTCTGTGCAAAAGTGGAGGAGGAGCTTAAAGAGGAAGGAGTAGGTATATACACCAATTGTACCGCCGAAACGATCATAGGAGATGAGAAGGTAGAATACGTGGTCTTGAACAATGGGGAGAAACTCAAAGCAGAGATGGTGATCTTGGGTATCGGTGTTAAACCGGAAGTTGATCTTGCGAGAGAGGCAGGTTTAAAGATTTCTGAAAAAGGAGGAATTTGGGTCGATAAATACATGAGAACGGAGGACAAGAACATCTTTGCAGTTGGGGACTGCGCGGAATCGTATTCGTTCTTTACGAAAGATCCCATTCCCCTGAGACTCGCGTCGATCGCGTCGAACGAGGGAAGGATTGCAGGTGCCAACGCATTCAAATTGAAACGGGTCAGCGAAGGCACGATCGGCACGTTCTCAACGATGGCGGGAGACTATGGATTTGCAAAGGCAGGACTGACGCAAAAGGGAGCGAAGGAACTCGGATACGAGATCGTGATAGGTGATGCTGAAGCGCCTGATAGACATCCCGCGACGCTGCCCGGGACGCATATAATGAAGGTAAGATTGATCTTTGAACGGACGACCGCGCAGTTGATAGGTGGAGAGATATACGGCGGTGGAAGCGGTGCGGGTTGCATGATAAATGCGGTCGCGACGATGATACAGAACAGGATGACGGCGAATGAGATACCTACCTTCCAGATGGGGACACATCCGCTGATGACTTGCTCTCCGGCGAACTGTCACATGCTGAGCGCGGCGGAAGACGCGGTCTCTAAATTTTGATTAAACTTTTATCTTTATCTTTATTTTTTACTTTTTTTGGCTGGTTCACAGTTTATACGATTCCTGATGACCATATTATTCTACTCTTTTATTAAACCTCTTCTCGGCGACCCGAAGCCTCTCATCCAAGATATTCTTCATCTCAGCGATCTTCTCATCCTCTATCTTCTCAAAGGGTATCTTCGGTTTATCAATCTCTATACCAGATTTTATCTCGACCAACGCGTCCTCAAATGATGTCTCTTCTGCAGATAGATGGATAGATTCTCTCACCTCTTCCATTTTTCTGGGCATCACAGGTTCGAGTAAGATGATCAATGCCTTTATTATCTGGATACATCCCTTCAAAACGCTTGAGCATGATTCTCTATCCTCCTTAATCAATTTCCATGGCTTTTTAGATTGAAAATAAACGTTTCCAAAATCAGATAGAGACATTGCCCCATCTATCGCCTTCTTAAATTCATAATTCAGCATTGCGTCGATATAATTATTCTCAACTTCGCCTATCTTCTTTATGATCTCCTCGTCTATTCTTCCTTCTGGAATCACTCCAAAATTCTTGTAGGTTAAGAAGAGCGTTCGATAGATGAAGTTTCCAAGAGACGCGATTAACTCATTATTTATCTTCTCTTGAAAGACATTCCATGAGAAATTAAGCTCTTTCGTGTGCGATGTGTAGCTGGAGAGGTAATATCTCAGGAGATCGGGATGAAACCCCTTCTTTAAATAATCTTCTTCAAGCCATATAACGTATCCCCGGCTCTTTGAGAACGTCTTCTTCTCTATCTTTACCATTCCTGAGGCGATAACGGCAGATGGCAGGTTGTAATCTGCGGCTTTAAGAAGAGCGGGCCATAGTATGCAGTGGTGGTACGTGATGTCCATCCCTATAAAATGGATAATCTTTGCCCCCTTATCACTATCCTTACACCTCCAATATACCTCCCAGTCCTCCCCATTCTCTCTTGCCCATTCTTCCGTGAAGGCGATGTACCCTATGGGGGCATCGACCCACACATAGACGACCAGATCGTCTCTCCCCGGGAATTTGACGCCCCAGTCGAGATCTCTCGTTATGCACCAATCCTTGAGTTCTTTTGAGACCCAAACTTTTGCGTAGTTTATCGCGTTATCCGTTCCATCCAGATCATTCAGATACCCCTTCAAAAAATCCTGCATCTTAGAAAGTTTAAAGAAGTAGTGTTCTCTATTCCTGTATTCTGCCTTTCCCCCGCATATCGTGCAAACTGGATCTAACAGATCGCCTGGTTGCAGATATCTCCCACACCCCTGATCGCATTCGTCTCCACGTGCCCTCATTCCACAACTTGGGCATATACCTT
>CABGHG010000178.1 GCA_902158735.1 Candidatus Methanolliviera sp. GoM_oil | reverse complement strand
ATCTGGATCATCCTTGAATTCAAGATTTATCTGAATCCAGAGATTAAAAAGAATGATGGCTTGAAGGTACAAAAACAATCGTGTTGCATCATGAAGAGAATGCGTCTGGGCTTCAAACGCACCAATGTCTCTGTATCCGGTTCAAGTTGTGTCGATGATTTTCCAACACTAGAAACCAATTTCAACAAACTCCTCCTGAATTCTTTATATTCACTCTTGATATGAATTCATCATGACAATAGACGTTAATTATGTGTTAGAGCGATTATCTACCAGGCAGATAGAATCGGGTGGGTATTATGGTACCGATATCACAAAACTGTCTGAAGAACTGGGTGTTACACCACAGGGACTTAGAAGGCAAATCTCGAAGTGGAAGAGAAATATAAAAGAATTTCGTGATCTACGATATTTGGGACAACGACCTCCTTCGGTGACACTCGATGAGTTCATAGAAATAGAAGCACGTATGCATTCAAATCCAATAGAAGTAAAAAATCATGTTCTTGAGGACATCAGAGCGGATCGCCTTATTAAAGGACTGCAAGACCTACCATCATCCACATTCTACCGGGCAATGAAACAAACAGACCTGTATCAGTTCTTATCTGAGGTAAAATACTCATGGTTCAAGGTCAGAGGAATCGAGATTTCGAGTGATTATTCTGTATCTGACGAAAGAAACACGCTTTCGACCTTGTTTACGTTCTCAGACTTGAAAGCATACGGTGGAGCGGATTTACAGGAAATATTCAATCGCCTCACGAATACAAAGAGACACATTGAAAAGTATGGCATAATACCCGTTGAATTCTATCCCCAGATCCTGACCAGAGGGAGTCATCTGAGAAGTCTCCTATCTTCTATCCCAACGCACCAGCAGGAAGAAACCCAGGCAAGGATAATTTTTGAAGCGCAATTGGCGTATGTAGTCGAGTGCACGGACTTGTTTATAAATGAGGTCATCCACCGAAAAGGGAGAATCCATCAATCGATGAATGCACACCGACAGAAAGTAGAAAACCAGACAAGAAAAGAGGAATTAGAATCCATCAGAAATAAAAACAGAGACATGGTGCTGGCTCATAAACCTGATATGGGCACCATCCACAAGATCGCATATCCCGCAATCGAAGAAAAAATCAGGGCTCGATTTGAGCTTCTAAGAGCAAACAAAAACACTTACGAATTTCTCATTGGGTTGTTACGGGAATTCACTAACGATGGGTTGAATGAACTCCACTTCCATCTGGGCGAGGGAAAGAGATTTTTTGATTTAGCTTGTGGAAAAACGGATTGGAAGTGTTGGTCGGATAAAGACCAACGAGCACTATTGAGGAAAACAGATATTATCAGAGCGATTGATCCTGGAAACGAAGATGTTGCACGGATAATAGCTATCGATAGAGTAATCGAGCATATAAAACAGGGGAAGATAACCATCACGGGCAGTTATAATTTCCAGGATTTGGGAAAGAGAATCAAAGAAGTTCAACTTTGTGAAAACGAGGGTTTTCTCACGGACAAAATCGTTGAACAGTTGATTCGTGGCGAGTTTCCGGTGAATTTCTGGCCACTGCTTGAAGCTACGAAATACTCCAAAATGGATGAAGAGGATGAAGATAGCATTCCTCCTTCGTGGAACAACCTGTCGGAAGTCCTTCATTTCGTATCTAAATATATCCATGAAAATACGCCCGGCTGGTTCGATGAACACGTAAATCTCTTCCGGGAACAGACTGATGGGATGTTTTCCATCGAATATACTGAAGAGGAGTTCGCTGAGAGGTTATACGATGCAATAGGGTTCCTCGGTGGAAATTTCAGATACAGAGATTCAGAGCGTTTCTGGAATATTCGCTATTTCATCCAGAGATATCTGACCGAACAGTGTTTAAAGTTAGAGTTAAAGTTCATACATCGCTGTATGGAAAAATTGACTGGGAATACCGTTGAAGGAGTTGTTATAGATACGATGGGGATCGATGGTAGGAAGAAAAGCATCCTTGCCTCCTATCACGGAAGATACCACACGATAGGCGTGGCTGATTTAAGGGCGGTATCTACCGATATGTCTCCGTTGTATTCAGGTGGTTTTCGATCAACGGATTCAGAAGCAATGAACATTGTTGAGGTGATGGCTGAGGTCCAAAAGATTTGTGGGGAACAAGTAAAGATATACACAGGCGATGGACATACGACAAGTCGTATTTCTGCCGGAATGGTATTCTTGAGTCACGGTGTTGTTGCTGCTGGTCGCATCCTTGGAAAACCAAAAATGAATCTTGGACATAGAAGGATCAGACGGCTTAAGAAGAACATACCTCTTCTGAACAAAATAGGCAAGCTGCTGCGAGATGAACCGACTTTAGGTCGTGTGATGGCGTCAAAGAAACACATCTATGTTGACGATTTGAACGTTAGAAAGATTGTGGAAGACCTTGGACATCTGATATTGTACAACGTGAGAAAGGGCATTTTTCCTATTTATATTTATGAGATCTGTGAGTCCGTTGAGAGGTCAAATTACTTGAAGAGAAAAACAAGAATTTTGGAAGGGGGTAAAACAAGGGTTGAGAGTCATAACGTTGGTCTTTCATTGATAGCTGCTGAATTGGTTATAAGTGTCGCTGGGATGTATCACATGTTAAATGGTTGGGCAGGTCCTGAAAGTCCATTTAACCTCTCGGATATTCGATTGTACGTCCCTGCTTGAGAATTCGGAAGAGGTTTCTACTGCTGGAATTATATCATCACAACTTGTATGAGTATTGATGACTGGGAATACACTGGATCAGGTGTCATGAGGATGGTAGCTTATAATGGGTATTATGAATATGATAACGTCACTGATGCCTTTACCTTTGATGGAAACGCCATGCTTTGTTTTGCTAAGGGGTTCTAATGCAATGAATAAAAAAATTTGCAGTTAGCATCTGTTTGCTTTTTTTGGCAATGTTTTTACCGCAGGTAGCCGCAGATGATTC
>CABGHG010000177.1 GCA_902158735.1 Candidatus Methanolliviera sp. GoM_oil | reverse complement strand
CTTCTCACCGTACCCAAGAGTGTAGGAAGTAGGTTTTTAATTCCCAATTGTCTTATTACGATCACTAAGAAATTCCGCCTTTCCCGCCGCCGAAAACGACTCAAATCCACAATAGGCTAAGGTTGGACAGATCGGCAACCACCTATCCAACCTATGTCATTCGGCCACGGTGCACAAATGACAGTGGAAACAGTGAGAGAACTCCTCCAAATAGTCGCTCAAGCATCGTCTCCCTCTATGGGCGTTATTCCATTTCTCCATTAGAGATTTTAAGATCTCTTAGGAGAAGACCTTAGAGATCCCAATATGGACGGTATCAACTGGGGTATTAAGCTTACTATAGACGGTATCAACTGGGGTAAGACCTGAAATAGATCAGAGACGATCTTTTCTATATCGATCGCCGAAATGTATTTTGAAACTATTGTCGGATCCTCACGAAGTATCTCGATTACGAGTTCAACGGTCGAATTTACGATCTTTCCAATGTTTTCCGCATTCAAAGATCTTATGAGCCCCTCAAGGATAGGTTTAAGGAGTTTTACCTCTATCTCGGGGACGCCTTTCAATGTCTCGTTTATCACGTCAAAATCAACATCTTTTATTACCAACGGTATTATACCATCGAGTGTCTTGGGCGAAATCCGTTGAAGGAGATCTACTACCACCTTTAACGTATTGAAGATCGTGCCGACAGCAAACGGAATCACTTTAAGAATAGATATAAGAAGCGGGAGATCTGCAACAATTTTTCCCACCTCGCCCGATACTAACGTCGTATCCGTCTTCTGCAGCTTTTCCAAGAGACTTCTTGCCTCTGGCAGCTTTACAATGGGCACGGCCACACTTGCCACCGCCCTTAGTATCTCATTCAATTCTGTGTCTTTGTTCATGTTGTATGGTTACAAAATTTCTTCTATATAAATGTTTAGGAGATTTGTGCCTTGTCGGATAACCCAATCTTTTATCTTTTCATCTTTACCATCTAACCTTTATGGAAGGGGATGGGAGAGATTTAGAAAGAATATAACGAGAAATTAATAAGACGAGGAGAGATCTTATTAGATTTGGATTTTCTGAAGACTGAGGAACAGAGAATTGGAGAATATGAATGAGGGAAAAGCTGGACATCCGTACGAATACCCGGGACAGCTATATCAATTTCCTATTGGTCACCTACCACATCTTTAAGATACCTTATCGTCAATTGGAAGGATTCATACGGGCTTTATCCAGATATTATGATTTAAAACCGATAGATCACTCCACGATCCACGAAAGGTCGATGAAGTTAAATCTGCATAAGGGCTTATGCGATACGGACAATATAACTATCTCTGTAATTGCGTCCGGTATAAAAGTATCGAAGAGAATCGAAGAATTCGCGGCATGCAGACGAATCTTTGATTCGTCTGCATGCCGCGAAAATCAGAGATTTTCATACGCCAAAAATCTTCGATTTTTGAGTAAGGGAAAAGTGGAAAAGAAGGAGGGGATACCTGAAGATCCATTTTGCGGTAGATGTAAAAACGAAGAATATCGTCTCTTGAGGTCGCAGATGAAAGTGTCGGGGACAGCAAAAATTCAAGGATATGATCGAGAAAGCAGATGAAAGAGGTGATGTGAATAAGGTTTTGGCGGATGGTGCTTTACAATTCGAAAGAGATATTTGATTATTTGGAGATAAAAGGGATAGAAGCTGGAATAAAGGTGAGAAAGAATAGTTCTTACGAGATCAAGTGGTAGTCCATCTCGTAAAAACTTGGAGTTTAAAGAACTTGAATACGATAGATGGGGGGAGGAGAACGGCTATGGGTACAGATGGATGTCTGAAACCGTGTTTTCTTCTTTTAAAACGGAGAGTTTATAAGAGCGAGAGCCATCAAACATAAGACCAAAGAGATCGGATTGAAAGTTTCTATCTTCAATAAGATGATGAACGTATAAGTGATCATATCAAAAAGTGGAGCTGAGGATAGCATAAGACGAATGTTTTATTAATTGTCAGACAATTGTCAGACAAGACAGAGATTTGAGAATGTTTAAATAGTAATCCCACTTACCCTTTGAGAAAGCCTCGCCCTTCAGGGCGGGCCTGCCTGCTGCACCTGCCTGCCGCAGGCGGGGGCAGGGATGATAAAATCTTAAAGGTATGGCATTGGTTGGGATTTCAAATGAGAATAAGAAATCATGCCATATTAAAAGGTATTTAAAGTTGTAAATATATTAATCTATCGATGGAGATTTTAGACGAGAAGAACTAATACATTCAGATTATCTCTAAATAAAAGAGAGGAAGCAGAGCTATTCAGGCTTTGTGATTTATCTGCTGTATTATGGAATCTTATCAATTTTAGACGAAGACGATCTTTTTTTAAAGGTAAAATAGATTGGGATACTGATAAAGAATACAAAGAGTTTGCGCCGTTAATTGGTTCTGCTACTGTTCAACAGATCATAAGAAAAAACAACGAAGCGTGGAGATCGTTTTTTACTCTTTTAAAGAAGAAGAAAGAAGGAAAACTACCAGACTCTATGAAAAAAGTTAAACCACTTGGATATTGGAAAGATAGAAAAACTGGAAAAAGAATCTTGAGAGCAGTAATTAGAAATGATACTTATAAAATCGAAGATGGAAGACTATCCCGCCCAAAAAAAGATGAGCATGAAAATTAAAGGAAACGAAAAATGGGAAGGGAAACAAGGAAGATTAGGAATCTATTATGATCATCTCTCAAATCGTTGGTATGCGTGTCAACCAGTAGCGTGTGAACCTCTACATCAACCAATTGGAAATAAAAAAGTGCATGTCGATTTGGGAGTGATAAATCTGTTGGCAACACATATAGACGAAGAGTTGAGAGCCATAATATATTCTGGAAAACCATTACTTTCAGACTGGTGGTATTGGACAAATAAAATATCTGAATGTCAAAGCGAACTTGAAAACGCCAACGGGAAGAAAGGATCGAAGAGATTAAGTCTCACATACCGGAAGA
>CABGHG010000176.1 GCA_902158735.1 Candidatus Methanolliviera sp. GoM_oil | reverse complement strand
AGAGTATAAGAGTCGCCATCGGTATAGAGTTATTGATGAAGCCAAAGATATTGTTATTTGACGAGCCTTTCGGAGATCTGGATGTGGTAACCCTTCGAAGTATCTGCAATGTATTGAAATTGATCAACGATAAACTCGGCATCTCGATGATCGTCGTGAGTCATCACCTATATTTCGTCAGAGAGGTTGCACACAGGGCCATTCAGTTATATGAGGGAGAGATCATCTATGAAGGAGACCCCGCGCGCGTGGTGTTGTAAGAGTGCTTCCAACCAACTCTACTTCCAACTTGCTATATTTGGTATGCCCATCATTCCCCTTCGACGCTAATGTTTGGAAGATTTTGAAAAGGGGAAGACAACGTAACGAAGTTGCTGACCTCTTGAGATGCCCTCAGTCGAAAGTGATGTTTCTCTTTTTATTTTGCATTCCAATCCTTTAAAGCTGACTGGATACAAGGTTTTAAATTTTTATGCGATCGAATCTTTGATCTTCGCATATCAAAAAGGAGTAACCAAAAGTTATAAATGTTGAAAACATCACTTATAAACCTATATGAAAATAGAACCCAAAAAATGTGTGAATTGTATCTCTTGCCAGCTTGCATGTTCTTATTTGCACACGGGGATCTTCAATCCGTCAGTATCAAAAATAAAGATAAAACCCGGATATTTCAAAGAGGATGTCTGGATATCAAACGAAATAATCTTTGATGGATGTAAAGATGGATGCGTATTCTGTATAAACTACTGTATGTATGGTGCTATAGAGAGGGATTGAATGGTATATTATGGATATGCTGGACGTATCTTAAGGATAGATTTAACGAAAGAAGAGATATCGGTAGAACCACTCGATCGAAAACTCATCGAGAAATTTATAGGCGGATGGGGAATCAATGTGAAGTTATTCTATGATACCCAAAAGCCAAAGATAGATCCGTTTTCTCCAGAGAATCCAATAATAATAGGGGTTGGTCCTCTCGTTGGAACATTAACGCCTGGAGCAGGTAAAATTATTGGAACCACGAGATCTCCGATCTATGATATGGATGGAAAACACTTTGTAGATAATGCCGTATCTGGAAGTTCAAGATTTGGCATCATGCTAAAAAATGCCGGCTATGATCATATTGTCATAAGCGGTACGGCAAAAGATCCGATATATATAAGCATAATCGATGATAAGGTGGATATATGTGACGCGAGCCATCTCTGGGGGGGAAAAGACGTTTATCAGACGACAGACTGGTTCATGGATAAATATGGTAATTGTGGAGTGATCTCGATAGGAAATGCAGGGGAGAACCTTGTCAGATACGCGATGTGCATAGTAGATTATGCCGGCACGTTCGGTAGATTTGGGCTCGGGGCAGTAATGGGGTCAAAAAAGATAAAGGCGATCGTTGTTAGGGGTACGAAGGGGGTAAAGGTTGCAAAACCGAAAGAATTCCTAAAATTGGTTGAGGAATGGAGGGGAGATGCCATAAATATACCTCTAATAGATGATTGGTGCAATCTCGGAGTGGCAGCAACATGGAATTTTCAAGCTCCACTCGTTCGAGAAGGTGTTTGGGAATATTCAAAATGGGACGAGCTATATGGTCCGGAAACATGGCTCAAGGTAAATAAGAGACAAAATTCTGCGTGTAGCAGTTGCGTAATAGGATGCAAAACGGATTATAACATAAAAGATGATGCGTTCGATATAACATCTTTAACCGGTCATTATCTCCTGCCGGCAAGAGTCGGACAAAGGTTGGAGATGGAGGATTATCGGAAGGCCGTTAAGCTATTAGATATCTGCAATAGGAGTGGGATGTGTTATTTCACGACGAGCAACATCGTCAACTGGGTGACCAGATTGTATGAAGACGGAAGAATCTCCATGGAGGAGACGGGAGGCTTGGAATTAAAGAGAGATTTTAAAGTATATCTCGACCTATTCAATGCGATAGCGAACAGAGACGGATTTGGGGATATACTAGCCGATGGATGGTATCCCATCTCAAATGTGATAAAGGAAAATCCCGATGATTTTAATGAGGGTACAGGTATATTTAAAGGGATCGACGTCATTCAGGATGCAAGGTTCACAACGTTGAGCCCACAGGCATTCGCACATATAACGAATCCAAGACCACACCACGGTGGACTCCAATCTCTCTATACCGTCCCCAAAATGGACATCGATTTGCTCAGAGAGGATGCGAGGAAGATGGGCTTATCCGATGAGGAACTCGATAGGGTCTTCGAATATACCCCAGCGTATGGAGATTTCAACGTTGGAAGATATGCGAAACATGCAGAGGACCATATGGCCGTTCAAAACTCTCTCGGTGTATGCACCATATATTCTCTGTGGGGCTTCATGGGATCAAGATATCTAAATGTTGAGTTGATCTCAGAGATCTATTCAAAAGTAACTGGGGTAGAAATAGATGGAAAGGAGCTTAAGAGATGTGGAGAAAGGGCTTTTAATCTCTTTAAACTTGTAAATATCAGAGAGGGGTTTTCCAAACGAGATGAATGCTCAAATGTATGGTTAACACCGAGAGATACCCCGGATGGTAGGAGAACGATGATGGATTACTACGAGAAGAGAGAGATCTTAAAGGAGGATATTGAGAGGCTATTGGATTACTATTACGAGGCGAGGGGGTGGAATGCAGAGGGGATACCAAGTGAGAAAAAATTGAGAGAACTTGGCCTGGGCTAAAAATCAAAGGGGAGGCTTCCCCGGATTCATTATGGCATTTGGGTCGATCAGTTCCTTTATCTTCCTCCACACCTCTCCATATTTCCCGAGCTTTGAGGTATCGACCACGGATGGGAACGGTCTAAACCAGCCGTAGATGCCTATATCTGCCAGAGATCTCGTTAGCTCTTCATGAACTTTTCTGATCTCTTCGACCTCTTCTGTATCACCTGCATTCCAGAATATACAGGGATCGTTGTATGTGAGTTGCCCATGAAAGGGAGCCACGGGGAACAGATTCGTAGTGAAACGTATCGAATCCGTGTTTCTCGCTTATCTCGCCGTGTTACCTCGTAATACCTTGTAACCGACTTCATCACACCG
>CABGHG010000175.1 GCA_902158735.1 Candidatus Methanolliviera sp. GoM_oil | reverse complement strand
ATCCTCTTCTCAAAGAGAAATTTAGATAATTTCTTTGCGCTTTTAAGTTCGTCATCCAAAAAAAAACTTTTTTTGCTCTCTTTTGGAACTTCAGCCAATTTTTTCTCCAAATTTTTCATATATGCCCCAATATTGGCATAAAGATCCTTTTCAACCCGTTGTAGAGAACTGCTGGATCTCTCTCTATCTAATAAATCCTTTAAAAGGCTAACATCCATACTCTGCCACTCCCCTACATATCAAGAAGACTACAACAAATTCTGGAACTTTATTCTCCCCCTTTTTTATCTTATATGTGTTATCCATCATCTCCACTTCCATATTGCGATCTGAGATGATCTTTTTCTCTTCTTCGGAGAAGATCACTGCATCCACGAGCGGATCGAAGTCGTCTAAATCATCGACCATCCGCGCTATTAGTCCTGATCCTCCATGGATGGATCCGGGCAGTCTTATCAATCGCTTTATATCCGACGTAACCGGTTCGTCTACACTTGGAGATAAACCTTTTATGGACAAATCTTCCACGGAGCTCTCTACCACCCTCTCGACAAGATTTCCCAATTCTTTCGATATTATTTTACCGTTTCTTGCCATATCGAATATTTTTTCATTTTTTATCGAAGTGAGCATCTTGAATGCGTCCTCCTTACTCACATTCTTAACCAATTTTTCCTTCCTGCCCACCTTCAATTCTCTGATCTTCTCTATCGCATCTTCTTCGTCAAGATCTTTTATGTACTCTAAAAAACTTATTACATAACCCCATACTCTCCTCCCCCAACCACTATTCGTCTCCTCATAGAAGTATCCACTTTTTGCTCCGTAGTCTCCCCTCACCGCTGTTGTCCTCAAAACATTTTTGACATCAAGCGAATTTGCGGTGAGATAATCCAGTATCTCTCTCCTCTCCGCACCCCCTAACTTCAGTATAGACCCATCTCTCACGTGAACGTGGTATCCCCTTCCGCCGGAAAAGACGGTTAAAATTTCTCTCCCCACAAAGCCAAAATCATCCATCAGAAAATCTTTAAGTTTTACCGCCTCTTCCTTGGCTTTAAGAAGCATCTGGCTGTATCCTCCTCTTCCGATCTCTCCGTCTATATCAAAGATCAAATCTGCCCCCTCCCACCCCTTTTTTTCCATTTTATCTGCGCCAGGATATTTGTAGTAAGCAGAAGAATGATATATATGGGCCGGAACATTCTTTAGAACGAACTTCTTCATCTCTGATGGGCTCTGAAAAGAGATGTGTCTCCTCATCACGATCTTAGGCAAGAGGTAGATTGGGATGAATCCCCATTCCCTCGCCTCAAGTCTCGGGGGTATGCCCGCCAAAAATTCTTCTTCTCTGAACGCATTTGAATAGTAATTCCAAAATATCTTCCCGACGAATCTCTTTGATCTCTCATTCATGGCGACTTAATGGTATCTTTAGACCCAACTTTTTTATAATATGTGCTTCTCTGATGGTATAAAAATGGTGATGTCATGCGTGTGGATATATCCGTATTACCCTCAGATGATAAGATTACATGGGAGAGAAGATCGACGGAAGATACAAGGAGATTAACGCTTAACTTGGAAAGGTGCACCGGCTGTGGAAGTTGTGCAATGTCGTGTCCGCAGGATGCAATATCGATGGTTGCCGTGGGCGCGGAGAGTAAGAGCGATATCATAATCGATATAGAAAAATGCGTCTTCTGTAAGACCTGTAGCACCATCTGCCCGTTCAATGCCATGGAGCTAAACGTAGATGGGATGACCTTTGGTTCTCTGATGACAGGTGAGTTCTCGGCAGATTTCGTTGATGAGTGCGAGAGATGTCTCAAATGTCTGGACGCCTGCCCGAGAGACTCACTCATGTTTGAAATTCCGGGAGGGATGATAACTAAGAGCAGGCAGGGAAAGATAAAACGCGACGAGGATCTCTGTATCTATTGTGCGAGATGTGATGCCGCCTGCTGTGAAGAGAAGATAATAACGGTGAAAAAACCGCTGATGGGCAGCATAGAGGTCGATCAAGATTTGTGTGATGGATGTGGAACTTGCATAGATGCCTGTCCAACCCATAACATCTCTTTCACAAAGAAAGAGAAGATGTGGGATTCAGTCGAACCGATAACGATCGGAGAGGAGGTATCATCCGGCGTGAACATTCTCGTGAAGTACCATCGAGAGTCGGATGAGATAACGTTCAACGATTACTGTATATATTGCGGAAAGTGTGAGACGGTTTGCCCGACCGGTGCTATAAAGGTGAACATTGAAGGGGGCACAGATGGAATTTTAGGTCCGTGGAATGAAGCCATAGAGAGGAGAAAGAGTAAGAAGAAGACGGTTCCGTTGAAGGGGAGGAAGATTGATATCGATAAATGCCACGCGTGTGGCGACTGCGTGGTCGCCTGTCCAGTGAGGGGAAAGGTCTTAAAGATCGTCAATGGAACGGTATGGCTGATAGACGAGGAGGAATGTCAGGGTTGTGGCGTATGTGTTGAGTGTTGTCCTGGCAAAGCGATGAAACTCTATGGACCGGAGATATCGAAGAAGATGCTGATAAAGAGCGTTTCGGCTCTTTGAATGTCTTCTTTTTATCTCTTTTCCATTTTATAAATGACCATTGCTATATCCGTATCCTAAATATTCTCCATCAATCCCATGGCAATCTCCGCGGCTCTCTTTCCCGATAAGAGCATTCCTCCAAAGATAGCACCCATTCTCGGAGATCCACAGGTTGCGTTCGCCGCCATTCCCGCCACGATAAGCCCCGGATATACTTCCCTCGTATTTTGGATGATCTCCTCCTCTCCAACTTCGGCCCACATGCTCTTCTCTCCCATGACTCCGCCCGTCTCCGTTCTTAAATTTTTACCCATCTTTCGCTCCACGATCTTAGCTATCTCGGCGTCGTGACCGGTGGTATCTATCACCACCTTCGCTTTAACGCAGAGGGGATCAACGTGCATATTAGAGATCTTCACGGGGCTCCAGTTCAATACCAACCCCTCTATTCTCTCTTTCCTCACCATAACGTCTTCGATATCCATCAGGTTGAAGATCTTGACGCCCGATCTGATCGCTTTGGAAC
>CABGHG010000174.1 GCA_902158735.1 Candidatus Methanolliviera sp. GoM_oil | reverse complement strand
GAGTGAGTATAACGAAGAGCTTGTCGTAAGGGGAGAGTTCTATCTTGATTTTGGATTTGTGAATAACTGGAATAATGAACTTTTTGGGATGAACAAGAACAAGAGAGGAGGACAATACAAATTTCCAGACTCATTCATAAGCTGGGAAACGGTTTGGAAGCAATGGATCGATTATCGTGGTCTTGAAGGTATAGCAAGATCTCTAGCAAAGATGGGTTTCATCCCTGTGTATAACGACTACACAACGATCTGGCACAGAGTTCACGATATAGTTCCAGAGATCAAGTTACCGACAGAGAAAGATCTTGAGGTTGCTACGGATGGATCAGGATTGAAGACGAACAATGCCGGTGAATACAGAGTATTCAAGTATGGAGAGAAGACAAAAAAGAAACATCTGGTAGTTGTGATCACAGCAGAAATAAAACAGAAAAAATTGCTGAAGGTTGAAGCACACATCGAAGGTGAAGGAGAATCAGAACCAAAGATAGCGGAAAAACATCTGAAAGAACTAAAGAAAGATGGTGTCGATGTTAGAAAGTTCTATGGAGATGGTGCATTTGACACAAATGCGCTTTTTGAATATCTTGAGGAATCAAGGATAGAGAGTGCGATAAAGATAAGAAAGAATGCTTCCACTTGTTGTAGAGGAAGTAAGAGAAGGAGAGAGGAGGTAAGGGAATATCTTAGACTTGGATACGATAAGTGGTCAGATAAGAAAAGATATGGCATGAGATGGGTCGCTACAGAAGGGGTCTTCTCTGCTATAAAGCGCAAATTTGGGGAGAAAACGGTCAGCAGAAGCAAAAACGGATTGATAGCGGAAGCTATCCAGAGATTTTGGAGTTACGATCTATTGAGAGCGTACGGAATGAAGAAAGTACGGGAAATGGTTTAAAGAGGGAGGCGAATCATTCAAAAAGAAAGTCTATGGCTAATTCATTCAACACAGCATCAGCATCATTACCTTTATATATTACCAATGAGAACAAAGTGTACATATGGACATAGTTAAAGAGTTGGATCCGCTTTTTAATCCGAGATCCATCGCCGTAATTGGAGCGTCAAATAATTTCAATAAATGGGGCTTCTCGACATTTTCTAGCGTGGTCGGTAAAAGGCAAAAGGCTTATCCTGTAAACTGGAAAGAAGAGAAGGTCATCGGGCATAAGGCATATAAACGTGTGGTAGATATACCGGACCCCATCGATCTTGCGATCTTTGTCATACCCGCCAAAAATATTCCTTCTGTTATGGAAGATTGTGTCGAGAAGGGCGTAAAGGCTGGGGTTATTATTGCGGCCGGTTTTAAAGAGGCTGGAGAAAAAGAGTTGGAAGACGACGTTGTCAGAATAGCAAGAAAGGGAGGACTACGTTTTGTCGGACCTAACTGCATGGGTATGTGGAGCGCCTCTTCAGATTTACTGGCAACTATGTTCCCAATGCCAGCAGTAGATGGCCCAATTGGTTTCGTTTCTCAGGGTGGAAACGTTGGAGGAGCCTTGGTGATGTCTGCCATTGCTAGGGGAGTAGGTTTTCGTTCCTACGTGAGCTGTGGAATCGCGGCCGATATACAAATTGAAGAGTACATAGAATATTTTGGAAAGGATCCTAATATAAAGGTCATAATGGCTTATATAGAGGGATTGAATGATGGCAGAAGATTCATAGAGAAGACGAGAGAGGCGGCAATCAGAAAACCCGTCGTGGTATTGAAACCTGGGAAGAGTGATGCAACCGCCAGAGCTATAAAATCTCACTCGGGTGCTCTTTCTGGCTCACATCAAAATTATGAGGCGGCATTTAAGACGGCTGGTGCAATCATGACAGACGATACGGAAGAATTCTTGGACGTTGCCATCGGGTTTTTAACCCAGCCTTTGCCAAAAGGCAGAAATGTTGGTATAATATCGCCTGGCGGCAGTTACGGTGTGCTATCCACAGACGCCTGCGAATCTAGAGGTCTTAAAGTGGTTGATCTTCCAAAAGATGTTATTACCGAATTTAATAAGATATTTCCTTCACGATGGAGCCACGGCAATCCAGTCGATCCCGCAGGGGATAGAGACTTCATCACTTATCTGAAAGCGCCCACAACGCTGTTGGGATTGGATGAAATGGATTCGCTCATTTTCATGGGTTTTGGTGGTTTTTCTGGCTTCGGTTCTACGTTTACTTCTTTTAGAGAGATGTCTGCATTAAAGGGGATTATGGATATGGCAGGTTCTGTGGTCTCTTCGATAGCAACAGATGAATTTGTTGGACAGATCCTCTCTATGGTAACTTCTGGAGATATTTCACAAATAAAGGAGCTTGTTGAGTTAATTGCGCCGCCACTCGCCGATATTTTTCACGTCAGTGATGTAACATTGAGCATGGAGGAGTTGATAGAAGAATATGTAGATATACTTACTCCCATCGCAACCGACTTATACACTGCCATCAGAAACAATGATCCATTAATATTGCCGATGATCAACGAGTTGTCGGGAGATTTCATGCCGTTGATGAGTTCCATCTCCGGTGGTGGGAAGGTGAGCTTCTCAAAGATGATGTCGGAGATGGGCGGTGGGTTGATCGAGAAGATGGATCTCTTTATAGGGATGATAATCCTCCCGTGGATTAAGAAATACGGAAAGCCCATTGTCACAACTACCTTCACAGAAGCAACTTCACGCATGGCTGGCAATTACCATCCATATTCGTCCGGAGAGCGGGCAGCAAAGGTATTGTCTTCATTGGCAGAATATAAGGAGTATCTGGATGAGAGGGGGGTTTACAAAAAGAAAGCATTTGATCCCCTTGAGTTCTGTCTGCTCTGAAGAACTTGCCACACCCCTCCTTATGGATAGAGTATTCACGAGGAGATAAAAAATTGTGAAGCGGATGGATTTGGCGGAGAGATTAAAAGAGATCGCAAACGAGATTAACTTGAGCGATTTCATAAAACTCAGAGCTTATTTAGAGAAAGAAGGAAAATACCTCCCGGAATGTTATAAAAAGCCATTTTTGGCGTCCAGCATGGATCATTTTTATCGATGTTGGAAGAAGGCAAGAGATATCGATTTTGAGGAGCTGAAAGAGCTTTCCTGTGGAATGGAATGG
>CABGHG010000173.1 GCA_902158735.1 Candidatus Methanolliviera sp. GoM_oil | reverse complement strand
AGGCTGGTTCCGGACGAGAAGCTGGGTTTCTCATTCCACACGACGGAAACACTGATGACCTTTCAACGCTTATCCGGTGGGAAGATTTCACGCTCAATGCGGATCTTATACCATCTAAACATATTCTATTTATTATGGACGCCTGTTATGGCGGTCTGGTTTTCAACCGAGCAGTAGCCGCCGGTAGTCTAAGGTTCCTAAAAGATATGATGATTCGCCCCGTAAGGCAGGCGCTCACGGCTGGAAAACAAGACGAGCCTGTCGCTGACGGTGGAGGACCACGAGCTGGCCACTCAATCTTCACCGGCCACCTTCTTGATGGGCTAGAGGGTGGGGCCAAAGCTCTTGAGGGTCATCTCACCGCAAGTGGTCTTATGTCGTACGTATATAAACAAGTTTCCAGCGACATCCACTCCATTCAAACACCCCACTATGGCTTTCTCAGCGGAGATGGCGATTTTGTATTTGACGCACCTGCGCTCCAAACACTCGAGAACAACATTACGGCTGAACAGGACACTCTCATAACGATCGCATCGTTGGAAATTCCAGAGGAAAAGGAAATTGCTTCAGATTCTTTCTCCATCGCTAAGCAATTTCTTTCTGATCCGAAATCCACAATCCAACTCCACGACCTCATAGTTCATCATGTGCGCAAAGTCATAATAGAAACAGCACAAGAACGCTTTCCTGTTGAAGGAGTTAGTTTTACGGTCGAGGAGTTCACGCGAAGACTCCAATTATGTGAGGATGCAACACAAGATCTAAGGAGGCTGCTTGCATGCGTTGCCTACTGGGGAACCGAGAAACATCTACCAATTCTGACTAAAGCGATTTCGCGTGTCACTGACCACCTCAAATCGGAAAGTGGATTGGTGATCTGGAACAGCCTGCGATGGTACCCAACTATCTTATTATCCTACGCAGCAGGTATCGCAGCTCTTGCGAACGGTCGTTATGATAACTTGCAGGGTCTTTTCAGCGCATCAGTTGCACCGCTACGGGCAAGTTCAGATTATGACAGACTTGCCCCAGCAATCGGCGACGAAATACTAGATATCGAACGTAGCAACGCTTTTAAGCAGCTTCCAGGGCATGACAAATACCGCGTACCAAGGAGTGAATATTTATATAAGTTTTTGCAACCCGAAATTGACGACGATCTGTTTCTGGGTAAAGACTACGAGTTTATGTTTGACCGTTTCGAGGTGTTTCTCTCTTTGGTAAATGCTACCGTCCGCAAGAAGAAAGAAAGTCACGTCTGGGGCCCAGTTGGACGATTCGGCTGGAAGGCTTCCAGCCGGACGAGCCGTGAGAATCCGTTGGCCGCCATCATTCAGGAAGCCAAGGAAGAAGGCGAAAACTGGCAGCCCTTCAAAGCCGGGTTGTTTGGGGTTGATTACAATCTCTTTATTTCTGCTGCAGAAGACTATTTGCAGATGATCGGTCGCCTGGGTTGGTATTAGTTGAGCGACAAACAGGATCTTCGAACAATAGTTTGCACGCGGATTGCCTACAGCGCTGACGCGCTTCCGGCAACCGGCGAAACTCACGTTGGGCTGTGAACAGACTAAGATATGGCAAGTAATAAAAAATCATGCAATTATTTGAGATAATCAAAGGCATTAGAGTTGTTGAACAGATTTCAGAGGGAGCAACATCAGTTGTTTATCGTGCATTATCAACTCTGGACCTTGAATACGTGAGTCAAAATACTCCATTGGCTATCAAATTATTTCGCCAGATGCCCACAGGGAAATCAAAAGAGCGTTTTGAGAGAGAACTAAAAATAGGACTTTCTTTTAATTCTAAATATTTGGTTAAATATTATGATAGCGGGATTTATAACACTAATTTGGAGCAAAGACCATTTATTGTGATGGAGTTTATCGAAGGACCAAATCTCAATATGGCACTCAACTCTTTTCAAGGAACAGATGAAGAGCGGGATTCATATGCCCTTAGCATCTTAAAGGATATCTTAAATGGTCTGAAAATTCTCCATAATAGTGGCATCATTCACAGAGATTTACAGCCAAAGAACGTTCTAATACGGAACGGCAGTGGAGTTATCATCGATTTCGGAGTCTCAAAACATTTGATGAAAGATTCTCCTACAAGTCTTTGGGAGGAAATTGGATCAAGACGATATTGGCCTCCAGAATGCATTAGGGCTGTTGAAAAACGTTGGTTTCCTGAGACTGATATTTTTATGATAGCGAGCTGTTTTGTTCACATTTTGTCTGGTAAATATATCTTCCACGATGCCAAGAATTACCCTGATTTTTTTGAAAAGTTACAGAAGTTCGCTGAACGTGGATTTCCTATTCCTGAGATTCAAGAATTTTCTTGCCTATGCCAGCCAAGAAGTCGCCAAATACTTCGAGCGATGCTCGCTCCTTTTCCCGATGAGCGGTCTTCAGTTGATGAGATACTGCGGCATCTCAATGATGGTACAACTCCCCAAATTACGGCAGTTAAGAAGAATAACGATTATCCATTGTCAGAGTTTCTTTGGCACATAGAAACCGAAGACGAGTTGAGAGTGGTACTTTTTTTAGGAAGACTTGCAGAGCAAGGCAGTCCGGGTTCGAATATTTCTTTAAATGACCTTCAAAGTATTACAACCGAATCTGAAAATAGTCGAAACAAGGAGTTTTGTAAATTTATCGAAAAGCTTGCTCATTGGGGTATATTGAGGCAATTGGACGAAAAAAGTACTTATTTTCGTAATTATGGTGAACGTATTGCTTGCAATGGTAAAGGGATGTTTACTACGTGTCCAGTTGCTCATGAAATTGTTAGAGAAATGGATGAACCCTATAAGATATTTTGGAAAATTCATCGTATTCGAAGCAAAATTCGGAATGGTTTATGTAAGCACCGTTGCGCCGGTAATTTTGACTATATCACTTTTAAAAAGAAACACTATATTGTTGATCCTTGTGACCACGAATCGTGGACATATCGGTTAGCCGTTCAAGAAAAGCTGTTTGTTCCAAAAATTATACCCAATTTTAAAATAGAGCATCATCAAATACACGTTGAAAGTATGTAATTATTCGAAGTTATCAAAAGGCATGGGTTTCAAAAGGCATCGGTGCCAGGCCTACACAGTTGAC
>CABGHG010000172.1 GCA_902158735.1 Candidatus Methanolliviera sp. GoM_oil | reverse complement strand
ATCAGGATAACCCAGTATATAGACCTGAAATCCGACGGCAATCTGGAAGGCAATGCAACTTTCTACTGCACTGGTCAGAAAAATGAACAGATGCGCACGGCATTCAGGCTGATAAAACAGCCGGACCAGATAAAAAAAGCCATTTTGGAGCCTGTAATACGGACCCTTATTCCAGGAGCAAAGATCATTGATTTTCAGGTAATATCTGATCTTGACAAACCGGATAACAAATTTGAATTTAATGTTAGTTATACGGCAGAAAACTACGGGAAATTTGTAGATGGCGCTATAGTGATCGAGGCTCCTTTAAACAAACCAAAAGCTTCTGCTAGCGGTGGATTTGGAGAAGAGATAATGAAAGCACTTAAGGAATTACAGTCAAAAGAAAGAAAATATCCGATGATGAACATCCCCGTAAGATCTGAAGATATAATCCATCTTAGAGTACCTCCAGATAGTGTTTTAATTATACCAGAGAACAAAACAATCAAAACAGAAATTGTTAGTTATGAATGCAACTTTGAAAAGTTAAGCGATGCGGAGTTAATAATAAGAAGTTCCCAGACAGTAAATGTTGCGATCATGGAACCTGAAGAATATTCTGAGCTTTTAGGTCTCACATTGGAGTTTTTTGAATTTACACCAGAAATTGAGATTAGAAGTATAGATAACAGAAGCATAATTGAAAGAGTACTAATTTTGATTAAAGATCTGATCTCCAGGCTACTCTCACCTCTCAGAAGCATCGGGTCGTTCTAACTTAACTTCGCCATGAGTCTCAAATATATCCCCTGTTGCTCTTAACATTTCAATTTTCCCTTTTTTTATACAAACTCAATTTTCGTCAACAGACAACTTTCCTTGGTGTATTTCATTGGCAGCCGAGATCTTCTTCTAGAAGAAGGTTAACCTCGGATCTATTTAATTTGTCAGGTCCTCGACTACGTTCATATTTCGCCCTCTATTCCATAGGTTTTTTAATCTCTATTCTATAGGTTTTTTTGACGCCCAGCATTGCTGAAACCGAGCAATATTTTTCCTGAGAGAGTTTAACCGCTTTCTCCACATTTTCTTCTTTGATCCCCTCTCCTTTAAATTTGTAAATGAGTTCTATCTCTTTGTAGACCCGGGGATGCTCTTTCATTTTCTCTCCCTTTATCTCTATCTCAAAATGATCGAAATGGGTATGCATTTTTCTCAAAATGGAAACTACATCCATGCCCGTGCATCCACCCAGGGCCATGAGCAGGATCTCCATCGGAGCTGCCCCCTTATCTTCTCCCCCTACTTCGGGTATAGTGTCCATTACCGCCGTATGCCCGGCGCTGGATTTTCCCTCAAAATGCATCTTGTCTTTCCATTCTACATTGACCGTTACCATTTCATCCACAATATACATATAGAGGACCTTTTTTATACTTTTTTTGTTGATCCCGTGTTGATCCTCTATTGGTTCTTTGTTGATCCTCCGTGCAAGATTTGTTCGCCCATGATTTTAAAGATATTTCAAAAAATATTAAAAAGAGGGCTCTCATTACATTTGTGCTATTGATAAAACTCGGCGGAAGCGTGATAACTCGCAAAAAGGAAAATGAATATGTGATAGAAAGAGATATCTTAAAAAGGTTGGCTTATGAGATAAAAGAAAGTGGAAAAAGGGCTATTGTTGTTCATGGCGCAGGTCCTTTCGGCCACAGAAAAGTTACCGAGCTGCTTTTAAAAAATCAAAATGAAAAAAATAAAATTGTGGAGATCCAGCAGTCAACAAGGATCTTGAACACGGAAGTTCTGAAGATATTTAATGACGCAGAATTGAATCCAATCTCCTTTCCTCCATACTCTCTGTTCAAGTTCTCTTCTGGTAAACCCGTAACCAAAAACTTTGATTTCCTGAATTGTTACTTTAAAGAGGGATTTACTCCTGTGGTTTATGGGGATATATGTTTTGATCCTGAAAATGAGTATCACATATGCTCGGGGGATGAAAGCATGTTCGAACTTGCGAAATTTTTCAGGCCCAAAAGGGCCATATTTGTTGCTGATGTGGATGGAATCTTTGACAGAAACCCTGAAAACGAGAAAGCAAAACTTCTGAATCAGGTTTCCAATGATAGTAAAATATCTTTCAGGAACGAGAGGGTTGATGTCACCGGTGGCATGGAAGGGAAGTTTAAAACAATGATCAAAATCTCAAAATTTTGTGAGGTCTGGATAATCAATGGAAAAGTGAAACATAGATTGCTAAAAACTATTAATGGAAAAAGAGTTAGAGGGACGGAGATCTTTTATGAAGAGAAAGGAAGAACACGTTGAAATTGCGATTTCGCAGGATGTCCAGAATAAACACAACTACTGGAAAGATGTTGAATTTCTGCACAATGCACTACCAGAGATAAACATGGAAGAGGTGGATCTGAAAACAGAATTCTTTGGCAAAGAGCTCAGCTTTCCATTTGTGATATCCGGCATGACTGGAGGGTTTGAAGAAGCCACGAAAATAAATGAAAATCTTGCCAGGGCTGCCGAGAAGATGCAAATCGGTTTTGGAGTTGGAAGCGAAAGACCAATTCTGAACAAAGGGGACCTGAACAGCTATTCTGTTGTGAAGAAGTACAAAATACCGGTAAAGATAGCAAACATAGGAGCTCCACAATTGATTGATCAGAGGAATGAAAAAGCTGCCACCATGGAAGATCTTGAGAGAATTGTAAAGATGATAGATGCAAATTTTCTTGCAATACATCTGAACTTTCTCCAGGAAATTGCCCAGCCGGGTGGAGAGGGGAATGGTAAAAACATTCTTAAAGCAATTGAAAAAGTGGTTTCGGACGTTGGCGTACCTGTCATTATCAAAGAAACGGGTGGAGGAATCTCGAAAGAGGTTGGCGAAAAACTCAGAGAGGTGGGAGTCAAGTGCATAGATGTTGGTGGTGCCGGGGGCACAAGTTTCTCTGCAATAGAGCACTACCGGGCAAAAGAAGCAGGATCTGAGATTCTACAGCAGATTGGCAGAACTTTCTGGAACTGGGGGATACCAACCCCGATATCGCTGATGCTGCTGAGGGGACTTGACGTTAGACTAATAGCAACCGGTGGCATAAGGTCTGGAGTTGATATAGCAAAAGCGAT
>CABGHG010000171.1 GCA_902158735.1 Candidatus Methanolliviera sp. GoM_oil | reverse complement strand
CCGCAACTGCCATACACGAGATGGTTCTCCCATCCCAAAAATCATTTGAAACGGTGACTACGTTGTCTATATCCTCAATTGTGATTCCAGCATCGTCTAAAGCTTTTTTTACCACCTCATAAACCATTTCTCCAAAAGTCTCCCTCTTCTCCCGTTCATATTTGGTCTGCCCAACCCCAATTATACCCACTCTTTCCATCGTCTCACGCCTCCTTTAAAGGTCTAAAATATTTGATGTCCAAAATTTCTCCCTTTCTGTCCTCTTCGAATACCGCTTCGACCTGCATGCCAATTTTTATCTGCTCGAGATCCACCTCTCCCAAAAGGTGCAACAATCCCGTATCTGCTCCATCCAACTTTATGATGCCGTATGCAAATGGCGCATCTCTTGGTTGCAGATCATTCTTGTAACGGACGACGGTGAAGGTCAAAAGAGTCCCTTTGGTACCCACTTCAACCCATTCTCCAATATTGCTGTAGCATTTACTGCAAACCTTCCTCGGAGGAACGAACACCGTTCCACATCTTGGACATTTATCTCCCCATATTTTTTTGTTGTCCCTCAGTTCGATGAAGAACCTGCTTCCCACCTCACCCACGGTCCAAGTATAAGGAACTTTTATCCGTCCCTGATACACCATCTCCTTAACATCTTCTTTCCAGTCCATAGTTTTATAACCCCTTTTAGGTCAATCTCGTTTTTAATATAAATAGTCAATTGTTTTATCCCAAACCCATCGCTTTCACCGTTCTCGAGACAAGGCCAATTATTGATTCTTTGTTCTCGTCGATCGCACAGACAAGCGCATTCAAAATATCTGGGATCGAAGGACCAAGCAGATCGAGCAGAAGATCCAAAAGTTCTATGAGAAGTTCCATTACCTCTGGAATGGCCGCACCCATCATCGGGATGACGGGTGTTAGATCTATGGAAGAGACGATCTTCGACAGATCGATGGACGGAAGAAGATCCGCGACGAGAACCATGATCTCTCTCAGATCGACCGCACCGACAACCGTAACCAAGAGATCTCCGATTACCTTTGGATCTATCGCCTTCATTGCTTCCGTTACCCCTCCCATCGTTCCAGAAATTAGGTTAGAGACCAATTCCCTGTTCTCGACGACCGCATCGACAACCACCTTCAGGAGTTCTGAGATCATCTTTGGATCGATCGATTTTATTACCGGTTCCAAGACAGCGGGCGTTAAAGCATATTTTAAAAGTCGCGTTGCCATCGGAAGACTAGCACCTGTCATTCCCCCGAGCACATCCCCAAAAATTTTGCCAATGTCTAGTTTCTTCTCCTCTTCCTTCATTTTTTTGCCTCCCTCTCTCTTAACTCCCTCCTCAGCGCCTTACCAACTATATTCTTTGGAATCTCTTCTATGAATTCAACGGCCGTTGGAACCTTGAACGTAGCCAATTTATCCTTACAGAAATCTATGATCTCCTCTTCTTTGACCTTACCTTTATACTCGTCTTTTAAAGAGATGAACGCCTTCACAGTCTCCCCCCTATACGGATCTGAGACGCCCACAACCGCCGTCTCCAAAACTGCAGGATGCTCGTATATCACGTCTTCGATCTCCACAGGCGCTACGTTGTACCCGGATGCGACGATCAAGTCCTTCTTTCTATCCACGAAATGGACGAAGTCTTCTTCATCGAGGAACATCATATCTCCCGTTCTCATCCAACCATCATCCAGAAATGTCTCCTTTGTCTGTTCTGGTTTATTTAAATAACCTTTGGCTACCTGGAAACCTCTGTACAAACATTCTCCTGGTTCTCCCCTATGTACAATATTGCCTTCATCATCCACAACTTTCATCTCAGCAGCCACCGGTAGACCTATCGAATCCAACTTCTCTTTTATACCGACTGCGGAGATGCATCCTCCACAATTCGTCTCCGTCATTCCCCATCCGTTCGTTAGTGTGGTACCACATGAATCATGCCATTGTTTTTGGACTGCCACAGGAACCGGTGCCCCACAGCCGATCGTCAGCTCCAAACTGCTCAGATCATACTCCTTAAACTTTGGATGCTGAAGCAATGCAATGTAGAAGGTCGGAGGACCAAAGGTTATATTTACTCCGTACTGTTGCATGATCCTCAGCGTCTCTTCCGCGTCGAAGATGGGTATCGGAATCACCGTTCCACCTTGATAGAACGTTGGAAGTGGGTGCAGGAAGTAGCCCGCCGTGTGGAACATCGGCATGATCGAATAATCTACCTCTCTCCTCTTCCACGCTTTTAACAGGTGCGTGTGGCTCAACGTATTGAAGACGAGGTTAAAATGGGTACACATAACCCCTTTTGGTTCTCCCGTTGTCCCGGCGGTATAGAGCAGAAGTGCAAGGTCCTCTTTTGGATCACATTTTACCTCGAGATCAGTCGGCTCGTATTTCGCTATCGAATCGAAGAGATTGATCGTTCCCTTGATTTTGGTCCTTGGGGCGTACCAAAATGGCTTCAACGCCCCCAATGCCTTGACGTTGGTATCTGGTGCCGCAAAATCTTTTAGATTGGTGAGGATGACGTTCTCTATACCAAGCTCTTCCTTTAACTTCGCGAAGTACAACGAGTAGAAGAGATCCATCGTCACGACCGTCTTTGCGCCAGAGTCTTTGATCTGATATGCGATTTCCCTCTCTTTATACATCACATTCAGGGGTGTGTGGGTCGCACCTATCCTTACGGCACCGAAGAATGCGATCCAATGCTGGAGAGAATTTGGAAGCATCGTTGCGACGACGTCTCCCTTTTTCACACCCAGATCGAGGAGAAGTGACGCATATCTGTTTATCATCAGATCCAGCTCTCTGTATGTTATCTTCTTATCAAGGAAGATCACCGCCGTCTCTTCCGGGTATTTCTCAACGGATCTTTTCCACAGGTCATATATCGAGATCTCTGGTATTGGCGGTATCGGCTCCCAAGCCCAGCTTGTATGCGTTATGACGTACGAATCGTTTGGTCCGTATCTTCCTCCCTCTTTTATCCATTCCTCTGGATATCCAAAGTTTCTCAAAAAACTCAGTTCGTCTACCTCTTTCATTTTTCAACCTCCTTGTATCTCTCCCTCAGATCTTTCTTCAATATCTTGCCACTGGGATTCTTTGGAACCTCTTCAGTCACGAAGACATGTTTCGGAACCTTGTATCCGGCGAGATTTTCCTTGCAGAAGCCAAT
>CABGHG010000170.1 GCA_902158735.1 Candidatus Methanolliviera sp. GoM_oil | reverse complement strand
CTTCTCCAAATCCATCACCTTCTTTGGGACCTCTGTGATAATGCCTTTCTCTCCCACATCAACATGATAGACCTTACTATATTTGAACAACAGATCTATCGGAGTGATCTTACGATTAAGTTCTCCCCTCTTTAAGAGCTGTTCCAGACTACAATATATGTACAAAGAGAGGAACGATACAAACACATGCCCAAATACGCTCTCATCATCCTGCAGATACAGTTTATCGGCATTGAGTACAGTCTTATACGTATCGAACATCTTCTCGATCCCTTCACGTTTTTTGTAGAGTTCGTATATCTCTACTTCTTCAACCTTGAGATTTGAGAGGATGAGGATTCTCCCCGCTTTCTTCATCCGCTCTCTGAGTTCATTTCTATCTATCTTGTTCTCATCCAGCTTTCTGTAGAGAGTCTTGCGTTCTTCCAGCATGAGATCCTGATCCTCAAACAAGTAAAGAAAGAAATTATCACATCTCCTTTTCCCACCCCTGATCAGACGATCGTGATAGTAAAAATGTTCGTTGAGCCGTAACTCCGCAAAAAATTACAGGTTTTGAACGGGATCCTCTCCCTAACCAATCCATTTTTTGTTTTTACTTTAGATAACGATCAAACCAGCATTACTTTAGATAACGATCAAACCAGCGCACGATATGATTCAGCCTTTCAATGCGCCTGTCGGTGCGTCCGCCGCGTGAAATCCCGTGGGGCTCGTTCGGAAAAAGAACCATTTCAGTATCTACTCCAAGCTTTTTCAGTGCCACGAAGACCTGTTCATCCTGTTCAAGGGGACACCTCAGATCCTGCTCGCTATGGATGACCAGGGTTGGTGTTTTAACGTTGCCAATATATTTCATGGGGGATTGCTGCCAGTAGTTTTCAAGATTGTCCCAGGGAGCTTCCTCTCCAAATTCCTCCTGAAAAGACCAGTTTAAATCACTGGAGCCATACATACTGATCAGGTTGCTGACGCTTCTTTGAGTGACCGCCGCCCCGAATCGGCCGATATGCCCGATTATCCAGTTAGTCATATATCCTCCGTAGCTGCCGCCAGTCACTCCCATTCTTTTTGTATCAATATATGGTTTTTGCTGGACAAAATCGGCCCAGGCCATCAGATCCTCATAATCTGCTGTTCCCCAGCGGTTCAAGATGGCTTTGGAATGGGCTTCCCCATATCCCTGTCCACCTCTCGGGTTACAGAAATAGACCACGTAGCCGCGGGCGGCAAGGTAATAAAACTCGTGCATGAAAAAGTTGCCATACTGCACTCGCGGACCTCCATGAATTTCCAGAATGGATGGATATTTTTTATTTTCGTCAAAACCTGGCGGTTTGAGGATCCAGCCCTGCAGATCGTTGCCAGCAGCTCCTTTAAACCACACCTCTTCTATTTTTCCAAGATCCCGATTCTTCAGCACGTTGATATTTGTAAGTTTGCGCGAGCGTTCCGTAATCAAGTCCCGTATCCATATCTGTCCCAGATCGATCATATCTCCATGAAAATAGACAAGCTTTGTCTGTTTTTTATCAAAACTAAACGATCCCACAACTCCAGAGTCTCCGATGATTGTTTGCAATTCTTTGCCATCAAGAGCTATCGATTTGAGAGTAGTGTTTCCGTGCTGTGCCACCTGAAAGCAGATCCTTTCATCGTTTAACCAGGTGGGGGGCATCATGTGTAGGTCACCAGGCACGTCATTAATTGTCCAACTGGATACATTGAAATCAAATGGTGCTGTCAGGTTCTTTGTTTTTTCACTGCCATCCGTTGGAATAACCCATAACGAGACATTCTTCCAGTTCTGTGCCCGTCCCTCTCTTCCGAAGTAGGCCAGCCATTTTCCATCGGGCGAAAATATTGGTTTTTCTTTTGGCCCAATGGGCGTTTCGATCTTGCGGAGTTTCCCATCCTTTGCCGAAATCGTGAACAGATCTATTGCGTCTGGATCCAGATCCGGATCACCACTATGATTGGAACAGAAAACAATTTCACTCCCATCCGGCGACCATTGCGGCTCCACTTCATCATAAATATCACTGTCAGTCAACTGTTTTCCTTTGCCCGTGTGTGCATCTATTGTCCATATGTGCCATCGTTCTTTGGGCAAGAATCCACTTCCATCCAGTTTGTAAAAAACGCGAGTGATGTGGCGAGAAACAATTCCCATCTCCTTCTTTTTCTCGTCTTTCTCTCGTTCCACTGCTTCTTTATCCTTTTTACGAAATTGGCAAACAAGTTTTTTCCCGTCTGGCGACCATTCAAAAATACCGATGGTGCCTTTCAGATCTGTTATTTTCCGTGCTTCACCACCATCAAAAGAGATGACATAGATCTGTGATTGCTTTTCATTCTCCCGGTTTGAGACGAAAGCAATCCTGGTGCCGTCCGGAGACCATTTTGATTGGCTATCTTTATGATCTCCATATGTAAATTGTCTTGTTTCACTTCCTTTGGTCGAAGTGATCCACAGATTGGAATAGTTCTTGTTGGTTTTCCTGTCTGTTCGCTGGATACAGAATACGACCCAGCGACCATTTGGCGAGATCCGGCAGTCGGCGATCTGTTGAAATTTGTACAGATCCTCTGCAGATATGTGATGTTTTTTTTGTGTTGGCATAAATCTTCCTTGTGTGGATATGCCTGCTAACTATTATGTCTTTCTTTTACCCATTATTTTACTCATTATGAAAATTTTACCAGTTATTTTTAAAAATCTATTAATGCAGGTGTTTAACACAGATGACCCGTATATAATTGGCCACCTCTTCAGCGGAGTCTGCTATATCCTCAAGCCGCATTATTATTTCATTAATAACGAAAAACGTCGAATCAAGACTTTTGCACTCCCTGAGAAGCGTCTCGATAAGAGCTCTCCTGATAACATCGACTTCATCCTCCAGATCCGAGACTCTGATACTAAGTTCCTCCGCCTTGATCATATCATGATTAAGCTCGTCGACTGCATGGCAAAGCATCTCAACAGTTTCGATGGTTTTTCCAGTGAGTTTAACTATTCCGGATTTGGCAAATTCTGGAAAAAGGGATATATAGGGCTCGGCCAATCCCATCCTGTATGCTAATGCTTCCGAGGATCGGGATACGTGCGCCATTCTGAAGATCAGGGTCATCAGATCTCCACAATCCTCTGATGACAGAGATGCTCGGGGGATCATGCGAAGGGCAATATTGGACATCTTGGACGTTTCCCTCTCA
>CABGHG010000169.1 GCA_902158735.1 Candidatus Methanolliviera sp. GoM_oil | reverse complement strand
GTCTATCTCATCCAGCATGAAGACTGGGTTGTTTGATTCAACCCGTTTGATGCCCTGGATTATACGACCTGGCAAGGCTCCTATATATGTGCGTCGATGTCCACGCATCTCCGCTTCATCCCGCACCCCTCCTAATGACATTCGAAAGAACTTCCTTCCCAGTGCTCTGGCTATGGATTGACCCAAGGAAGTCTTTCCAACACCTGGTGGGCCAACAAAACAAAGGATAGGCCCCTTCATGTCATCCTTCAATTTTCTTACAGCCAGATATTCAATTATCCTCTCCTTTACCTCCTTGAGGTCATAGTGGTCTTCCTCCAGGATTTTCTTTGCCCTTGGCAGATCGAGATTGTCATCTGTCCCCCTGTCCCAGGGAAGCTCGATAAGCCAGTCAAGATATGTCCTGATGACAGTGTATTCCGCTGATGCTGGAGGCAACTTCTCAAAGCGCTTTAATTCCTTTTCCACTACCTCCGATACGTAATCTGGAAGGTTGGCTTCCTCTATCTTTGTCTGAATCTCATCCACTTCCACCTGTCTCTCGTCTGTCATCCCGAGTTCTTGCTGGATAGCCTTCAACTGCTCTCTAAGGTAGTATTCTCTCTGGCTCTTGCTCATCTCGCTTTTCACCTGAGACTGGATCTTACCCCCTAACTCCAATAGTTCAAGTTCTCGGTTCAATATGGACAAGACCTTGCGAAGTTTTGCCTCAACTTTCTCCAATTCCAGTATCTCCTGGGCTTCCTCCAATTTTGTCTTGACCATAGTAGCCACGAAATAGACAAGCTTTATAGGTTCGTCTATGTTCATTATGGCCATCTGTACTTCATCCGGGATGTAAGGAACCAAGGCTACCATCTTATGGTACTGCCCGGCAATGGTCTTCATCAATGCCTCTATTCTCTCATTAGTCTCATCCTTTTCCGGTATGACCTCTATCCTGGCCTTATGGAATGGATCGCTCTGTAAATATTCCGTTACCCTTATCTTCTCCAAACCCTGTATGATTAGTCTCATACTACCATCGGGCATCTTCCACATCTTATGAATAGCCATGGCCGATCCAATATCATAGAGGTCTTCATGGAGTATCTCTGCTTTTTCTTTCGACTTTATTGCTAAGGCCCCTAATATCTTATCCTGTGACATTGCATGATCTATAGCCGCAATGCTACTTTTACCCACTACGGCAAGGGGAATGATTGTATGGGGATATATGACCATATCCTCCACGGGTATGACAGCCAACTCTTCGGGTATGTTCTTGTCTACCACCTTATTATTCCCCACTGCTTCTTCCAAAGCCATCTCTTTTAATCTTGAGAAAACCATATTGTCTCCTTATTCAACTTTAATCTCCATCCCTTCTTCTATTATTTGAACAGGGTCTTTTAGGACTGTTATGGTCAAAAAACCGTCTTTATACTCTGCCCTTATGTCCGCTTCCTTCACGGCCTCAGGCAGAATTACAACCCTTTCAAATTCGCTATAATTGATCTCCATCTGGTAATATATCCTTTTATCACCAGATGGGAGGTCCCTTCTGACCCCCCTGATTATCAGCCTGCCGTGGAAGAAACCCACTGAGAGGTCTTCCTTCTTTACTCCTGCTAACTCCATCTTGATCATCAGGGCATCCTTCGTTTCAAAGACATCCGTATATGGTTGCCATTTCTCTTCAGGTAGGGACTGAAGAGGATGTTTAGGGCTGAATAGGCGATAAAATTGACTTTCCATCTCTGAGTTGATCTTTTTTATCTCGTCGAACAAATTATTGGAATGCATTCTCTAACCTCTCCTTGTTAGGATTCGGAGGCGTCACGTTCGGGGGAGGGACGATCTTAAACCTCGAAATGTCCCAGTTGATCCAACACGAGTTCCCTGATCTCCTGGGGTCTCGGCATATCCCTGACTATCCTCCCATTATCTATAAGAGACTCCGTAAGAATCTGAAACCGATTCCCACACTCACACCCTCCTTCCCGTTCATCTCCTGACACAACCTCACACGAGAAACACTTGGGGCATCTGAGGAGCATCTTCTTCCCAGACATCTTTCCCCTCTTTGCCATGGGAAACCCATCTATCTCCACTATATCGAGAGAAAAATCTATAACTGGAGCGCTAGATATGGATGTTCCTACACCGTAGGCATCCACCAAAGGGTTGAGTTCTGAGATGCTCTTCTCGTTTATCCCTCCACTGACAATGAATTTAACACCGCTATAACCCCTTAGGTCCAGTTCCCAACGAACCTCCTTTAGTATCTGCAGAAAATCCCCTCTTCTTGATGAAGGGGTGTCCAGTCTTACCGCAAACAAATCCCCGCCCAAGGCCTCCGCTACCCTCATAGCTTCAAACTTCTCATCATTGAAGGTGTCTATAAGGGCAACCAGATTTACCTTTTTGGATATAACCTCATGGAATGCCCTGGTTGCCTCGATCGTGTCCCCCATAATAAGAATAAGGGTATGGGGCATAGTACCCACAGGTTCTTCTCCTATAAGCTTGGCGCCTTTAATAGACGACACACCATCGCATCCACCAATGAATGCACTCCTATCTATCATAGGAGAGATAGCCGGATGCATGCGTCTGGTGCCAAAACTTATCATGAGCCTATCTCCGGCAGCCTTTCGACACCTGGCTGCCGCAGTTGCTATTCCAGAGGCCTGACAGAAAAAGCCCAGTATAGCCGTCTCATAAGCTCCGAAATCCATATAGTTGCCCTCTATCTCAAATACCGGATCATACTCCCTGAACAGGGTACCTTCGGCTAGACACCTCACTTTGACATTTAGGCCTTCCAACAGTCTTGCAGACTCCTCCACCCCTGCCAAAACCGCCCACCGCCAATCTCTGGGGAATTTCTTAGCTATAATCTCAGCTCTGACCCATTTATCCGAATTCTTAGCCCTAAGGATATCTAAAGTTCGAGAAAAATAAATGTCCGTTGCTTGACCATCCTTTATGTCCTGCGAAGTTAATATATGAAACACACATTCTCCTTCTTATTTGATCGGCATTACGACAGGATCTTAATACTACAGCACAAGTTTTCTGATAGTAATAAACTCATATGTACCCCAGCTTTTTCATGTATACGGTCAGTACGGATATAGCAGAAGGGGTAATCCCGGAGATACGGGATGCCTGTCCTATAGAAACGGGTCTGATATTGAGTAGTTTCTCCCTCACTTCATTTGATAATCCAGGGAC
>CABGHG010000168.1 GCA_902158735.1 Candidatus Methanolliviera sp. GoM_oil | reverse complement strand
GCTTTCCGCCTTTATTGTTAGATACACTTTCCCTATAATGAAAAATATCATCATCAAAGGGGCACGAGAGCACAATCTCAAAAATATCACGGTTGAACTCCCACGAAACAAGCTGATTGTGATCACGGGCGTCTCAGGTTCTGGAAAATCGACACTTGCGTTTGATACGATCTATGCAGAGGGACAGCGCCGCTACGTGGAATCGCTCTCGGCGTATGCCCGTCAGTTTCTAAGCATCATGAACAAACCGGATGTTGATAGTATAGAGGGTCTATCGCCGGCGATCTCTATAGAACAGAAGACAACCTCAAAAAATCCCCGGAGCACCGTTGGAACGGTTACGGAAATTTATGACTATCTGAGACTTCTTTTTGCCCGTATTGGAACACCATACTGCCCGGTTCACAATATCAGGATTAAGTCCCAGTCGCCAGAAAAGATCGCCGATACCATTGGATTGGAGTTTGACGGTATGGTCACCATCCTTGCCCCCGTCGTCCGACAGAAGAAGGGCACTTATCAGCAGCTCTTCAGAGACCTAAACGATGAGGGATATGCACGGGTCAGGGTGAACGGTCTCATCAGAAGGACAGATGAAGAGATAACGCTTGAACGTTACAAGAAACACGACATCGAGATCGTCATCGACCGCGTGGAGACCGATGATAGGTCCCGTCTGGTAGAAGCCTGCGAAGACGCACTTTTGAAATCTGAGGGGCTCATCATTGTCGTCGGTGAAGATGAGGGAGAACGGATCTATTCTGCAACGATGGCATGCCCGATATGCGGAATATCTTATGAAGAGCTGCAACCGCGGATGTTCTCCTTCAACAGCCCTTTCGGTGCCTGCGAGGGGTGCAACGGACTTGGCATTAAGATGAAATTTGATCCTGATCTGGTCATTCCTGACAGGAGAAAGAGCATCGCAGATGGCGCTGTTGCCCTCTACAGAAATTTTATGGATGGCTACCGGATACAGCACCTTTCAGCCGTTGCCAAACACTTCGGTTTTGACATCTTCACCCCTATAAGCGACTTAGGAGAAGAGCAGTACGATGCTCTGATGTATGGCACACCGGAGCGGATCCGGTTCTCTATGCGGATGAAGAATGGAGATGGACACTGGTCGCACACCGGAGCGTGGGAAGGGTTGCTGCCGCAGGCGGAGCGGCTTTATAAGCAGACCAAGTCTGAATATCGGCGGCGGGAATTCGAGAAGTTCATGCAGGTTTCGGTCTGTCCAGTATGTAAAGGGAAACGGCTTAAAGAAAAAGTGCTGGCTGTTAAGATCGGAGAAAAGTCCATCGTTGATCTCGCCGATCTCTCCATCTCAGCCTGCATAGAGTTCTTTAATAATCTGAGAGTGACCGATAAAGAGCGAGAGATAGCAGATCAGGTGATAAAAGAGATAAAATCCAGGCTTAATTTTCTGGAGAAGGTGGGGTTAGGATACCTTACGTTATCAAGAAGTGCCGGTACCCTTTCAGGGGGTGAGGCGCAGCGTATCCGTCTTGCAACTCAGATAGGATCAAATCTGATGGGGGTGCTCTATGTGCTCGATGAGCCTTCAATTGGACTTCACCAGCGGGATAACTATAGACTGATCACTACCCTTCAGAAGCTCCGAGATATGGGCAACACCCTGATCGTGGTGGAACATGATGAGGAGACGATAAGAGATGCAGACTTTATCATCGATATGGGACCAGGAGCAGGCCTCCAAGGCGGGGAGGTGGTTGCCCAGGGAACGCCCAAAGATATCGAAGAAAACCCCCTCTCTCTCACCGGACGGTATCTCTCAGGTGACCTGGAGATTGAGACACCGCGGGTTAGAAGGGGGAGTGATAGGTACATCAGAATTTTGGGATGTAGGGAGAATAACCTAAAAAAGATCGATGTGGAGATCCCCATAGGTGTCTTTACAGTCATCACAGGCGTCTCGGGCAGTGGGAAGTCTACACTCATCTACGATACACTCTATAAAGCCCTCATGAAGAATATCCATAACTCAAGGACGGTTCCCGGTGCCTACGATGATCTCCAATTAGATACTGCAATCGATAAGGTCCTCGTGATTGACCAGAGCCCTATCGGACGAACCCCACGCTCCAACCCTGCAACCTATACCAAGGTATTTGATGAGATAAGAAGGGTCTTTGCAGAGACGAGAGAGGCAAAACTTAGAGGATATAAAGCAGGAAGGTTCTCGTTCAACGTGAAAGGCGGGCGCTGTGAAGCCTGTAAGGGAGAGGGACTCATCAGGATCGAGATGAACTTCCTGCCCGATGTTTATATTGAATGTGAAGAGTGCAAGGGAAAGCGATACAACCGTGAGACTCTCGAAGTCACCTACAAGGGAAGATCCATCGCTGATGTACTTGATATGAGTGTTGATGAGGCAATGGGACTTTTTGAGAAGATTCCCTCTATCAGGAACAGGTTGGAGAAGCTCTCCCGTGTCGGACTCGGCTATATCAAGCTTGGGCAGAGCTCAACCACCCTTTCAGGTGGAGAAGCACAGCGGATCAAAATAACACGGGAACTGGCAAAGAAGGCGACTGGAAGGACGGTCTATCTATTAGACGAACCGACAACCGGACTTCACTTTCATGATGTCAAGAAGCTTATCGGAGTGTTAAACGATCTTGTGAGAAGAGGAAATACGGTGGTTGTGATTGAACACAATCTCGATGTCATCAAGTCAGCCGACTACATCATCGACCTTGGACCGGAGGGTGGCGATGAAGGAGGATACATCGTCGCCACAGGCACACCCGAAGAGATCGTGAGGGTTGAAGAGTCCTATACCGGACAGTTCCTTGTGGGGAGGATATAACCATGATCGATCTTGCTTTAGCCTTTCAGACGCAATAATTTATATCATATATCTTGGTAGTATCTCTCGTGTTTAAAGATATAATGGTGATGGGGGCAGGGGCAATCGGAAGCCTTATCGGTGGGCTTGTGACGAACTCGGGGCATAATGTATCGCTTATCGGAAGGGAGTGGCAGGTCAAAGAGATCAGAGAGAGTGGATTACGCATCTCTGGGCTCGATGATCTTTGTGTCTATCCAGAGGCTTATACGGATCCTATCGAGACGGATCTGATATTCATGACGGTGAAATCGTACGACACGGAAACAGCCGCCAGGATTTTACTGCTGAGGGAAGAGAGCATTGTTTTGAGCCTCCAGAATGGTATCGGAAATGAAGAGAAGAT
>CABGHG010000167.1 GCA_902158735.1 Candidatus Methanolliviera sp. GoM_oil | reverse complement strand
GGACGATAAACCACGCGGAGGATAGGGTACTCATATTCAACAAGGATATCTTACCGCTCATCGAGAAGTTCAGTCCCGAGCTAAAGACCGTCGAGGGATACGTGATCTGTACGGATGATGGCATTCTACCGGAGACGAAGCTTGAGCCGGTCTATGAATACGAGGAGCTATTAAAAGGTGCGTCATCTAAGCACGATTTCCCAGAGCTCAATGAGAATACCCCGGCGGGTCTGAACTACACGACGGGCACGACCGGGCTTCCGAAGGGCTGTTGGTTCACCCATAGGGCGATGGTGTTGCACGCCATAGGCGAACAATTTAATGCACGCTGGATTCCCGAAGCACTCGATCAGCGGTTTACAATATTGTTCGTTCTCACGCCGATGTTCCACAGTTTTGCGTGGGAAGTCCCATATATAGCGACGGCACTGGGTTCCAAGTTGTTGCTCGACGGAAGGCATGATCCCGTGGTCGATATGGAGATGGTAAAGAGGGAGAGGGTTCCCATCGACCGACCGATCTTCATATGTGGAGTTTCCAGATTTCTCATGGAGTTGATAGACCATCCTAAGTTTAAGGAATACAAGGAGTACTTCAAAGACGCGGGATACATCGTGGGAGGGACTATGTTCCCCGAGGGACTCGCCCGAAGAGCCGAGGAGGCAGGCTTATGTGTGGCCAGTGGGATGGGGATGACCGAGACCTGCCCTGGTATGATCGGAGCGGCATACAAGTACTATATGTATGATTGGCCTGATGAGAAGAAATTTAGATACAGGCTAAGGACGGGATACTGCGATACCCCACTCTGTGATGTCAAGGTGGCTAATTCCGATACGTTGGAGGAAGTGCCCAAGGATGATAAGAGCTATGGTGAGATGTTATTCAGATCCGTATGGGCCACGATGGGATATTTCAAAGATCCGGAGAGATCTAAAGAGCTATGGAGCGGAGGGTGGCTACATGGCGATGATCTATGCATCTGGGATGAGGATAGGTCTATCTTCATCGTTGATAGGACGAAGGACGTCATAAAGAGCGGTGGCGAGTGGATATCGACGAGAACGCTCGAGAGTGTAATAAGTACCCATCCCAAGGTACAGTCGGCGGCGGTCGTGGGAGTTCCCCATCCGGAGTGGGATGAGAGACCTATAGCCTTGATCGTCCCAAAGGAGGAGTATAAAGGGAAGATAACTGAGGAGGAGTTGAAAGAACACCTGGTGAAGTATGCAGAGAAGGGGGATATACTGAAGTGGTGGATACCAGAGAAGTTCTTCTTCGAAGAGATACCGATAACGAGCGCGGGAAAGATCGACAAGAAGGTGATAAGGGCTGATTATAAAGATGTTTTTGCATAAAAAGGAGGTAAAAGATGATCTTAGTAAAACCGGAACAGATAGAAGAGTATGAAGAGAAGAAAGTCTGGGTAAAAGAGACGATGTTGGACGTCTTCAAGGAGAGCGTCGAGAACTATCCGGAGAGGATGGCTCTGGTGGACCCACCAAACAAGGAACAACTGGTGGGTTTGAAGCCAGAGAGACTCACGTACAGGGAGTTGAACGATGCAATAGATGCTGTGGCCACTGGATTGTTAAATAAGGGGATAAAAAAGGATGATATTATAATAGGGCAACTACCAAATACTTGGGAATTGGTTATGCTCTACCTCGCGGTCTGTAGAGTGGGGGGAATTTTTTCTGCCATACCGGTACAGTGGAGGGAGAGAGAGCTGGAATACATCTTTAATCTAGCCGAGGCGAAGGCGTTTATTACGGCGGAAGAATTTCACGGATTCAAACACCTGGAGATGGGAAAGAGATTACAACCGAAGAGCAAGCTTGGGCATGTGATCTCCTTGGAAGAGATCAGAGAGATGGCAAAGGGGAGGATAGAAAAGGATGAACTCGATAAGATAGAGATAGATGCAAATGATCTCTTCAATATCGAGTGGACATCCGGAACAGAGGCAGAGCCGAAAGCTTGTCCTATGAGCCACAATAACTGGCGATACGCTTTTACCGTGGTTACAAAGGCTTGTCTGCTCGAGAAGGGTGATACCATACTCTGTCTTGCCCCGATGGTAAATATGACCGCCATCGGCGTAAATTTTATGCCATGGCTGGCAACTTCCGGCCCCCTCGTTTTACATCATCCGATCGACCCGGCGGTTCTCATTAGACAGATAATGGAAGAGAAAGTAAATTTCACCATCATGGTTCCGGCGATGTTAAATATGATCCTGAAGCATCCAGATGTTGATAAATTCGACTTTAGCAGCATGAGGACATTGTCCAGCGGTTCTGCCCCTCTCCCACTCTTTGCTTTACGAGAATTTAAGAGGAGATGGGGAATAGAGATAATAAATATATGGGGACAGAACGAGGGAACCGGAAACTTCAGTGGACCGCTTACCACCCCAGAACTGGAAAAGAGGGTGGACATGTTTCCAAGATTCTCAAAAGAGATGAAGTGGGGCATCGATCCGGGGATGGACGCAACCGAGACGAAGATCGTGGATGTAGAGACTGGCGAGGATTTGTCGAAGCCCGGCGATGTTGGTGAATTGGTTTGGAGAGGGCCATTTACGATTCCCTGCTACTTTAATCAGCCCGGCTTTACGGAGAAAGCCTTTGATAAAGATGGATTCTTCCATACAGGCGACCTGTTCATGATTAGAGACGATAAGTTCATCAGCTTCTTTGACCGTAAGAAGGATATCATCATCAGGGGAGGCTTCAATATAAGTGCTCAAGAGATCGAGAATCTTCTACAGGGGCACCCAAAAATCGTGGATGCGGCGGCCGTTGCAATGCCAGACGAGGTGATGGGAGAGAAAACATGTGTCTATGTGGTGCCAAAGAAGGGAGAGACGGTTACGTTGGATGAGGTCACCTCCTTTATGAAAGAGCAGGATATTGCAGTATATAAGTTGCCAGAGAGATTGGAGATCACGGACGAAATCCCCAGAAATCCTCTTGGAAAGGCTATCAAGGCTAAGTTGAGGGAAGATATAAAGGAAAAAATAAAAGCGGAGTGATGAAACCGGGTTAAATTAAAAGGTTATATAAGATCAAGTCCATCTCTCGATCTCGATTGAAATGAGGGAGATCTTCTTACACGAAAAGCCAGTTGAAATTTTGTCCGCAATAGCGATTCTTAGAGATCCCTCTATATCTGATATAGCGAGGAAGGTGAAAAGTCCATTTGCCCATACCACAAAGACGTTGAAGAGGAT
>CABGHG010000166.1 GCA_902158735.1 Candidatus Methanolliviera sp. GoM_oil | reverse complement strand
GACGTTCAATGAATAGATCTGGAGTGAGGGGCGCATAGAATTCCTCTCCTTGCCAGACCATCTTCCTTTGTTCTGTCTCGTATTTGTACCCAAGTGGAGCATCTTGCCAGGTGAAACCCGCTTTTTTGATCTTCTCTTTGGTCTCTTTCCACTCCGCATTTCCCATATAAGAGATTCCAAAACCACCACCCAGGTCAATCTCTTCGATCTCGATACCGGCATCATTGGCATCTTTGACCAGTTCGATCAAAATATTTAGGGCTTCTGCGTAGGCATCCACCTCCGTGACCTGCGAGCCCAGATGCACCATCAACCCTTGCAGATTTATGTACGTCAGTTTTTTGACATCCCGAAAGATATCTCTTGCCCTTCTAATATCCGTTCCGAACTTGGTCCATCCGCCGCAGGTGAAGATATTTGGCGAGGTAATATTTTCGAGTGGAAAGCCAGAGAGACGAAGGTTGACCCTTGCCTCATTGCCCAACTTTTGGGCAACGTCATTCAAGATGTACAATTCCTCTTCAGGATCTACATTTATAATTATACCCCTTTTAACGCACTCTTCTAAAAAATAGTCGCTCTTACAGTTCCCATTGGCCCTTATCTTCTCCGGCGGTATCCCGGCATCGAGTGCAAATTTAAGTTCATACTCCGATGCCACATCCGCACCGACGCCGTATCCTGATAAAAGCTTGAGCAGGGCAAAGGTCGCGTTGGCCTTCACCGCGTAGCAGAGAAGGTGATTTTTATACTTTTTTTCCAGAGTCTTATATTTTTTATAGTTATCCTCTATGATGGATTCGAAGATGACGTATAGTGGCGTGCCATATTTATTAGCCAGATCTACCAGATCCACACCACAAACTTTGCGGCGTCCATCAATCTCGTCCATATATCTGTACCACAATCCCCATTTGTCCTCTTCTTCCATCATTTTTATCGCTTCCATACTTTTTTAGTTTATTTATAATCCCGTTTCCAATATAAATGGTTAACTGATCGATCTTCTTCAAACTTTGAGCGATCAAACGCTTTTAGGGCACTCATAGAGGTCTGATCTCAGACACCGGTCAGAACAATTCATAAGATTATGCCGGAGTAAAATGAAGCAGACGTTATTTTGCCATGTTCCGCGCTACTTTGACTGAAGAGATAAAAACGATCTTCTATGTGCTCAAAAATCGAAGATTTTTGAGCAAACTGTTTGAAGAGGTCTTTCGATCTCCTCCTCTTACTTTGCATCCCAATCCCCAAAAGATGAATGGATACAATGTTTTAAAATATTTGTGTTAAAAAGAGGTGTCAATCAATATAGTTAAATAATGGAAGCGTCATTGATGAAAAGAAGGTGATTTCATGCAGAAAAATAAGACGGTTGAAGGTTTGTGTGGTAGCATTGTTGGATGCGTAACAGATTCTTTGGGTATAATGGACAATCTTTCGCCTGTCTTAATGTCTTTAACGCCGAAGATGGTGGCCACAGTTGTAAATCCCATAGAACACGTATTATATGCGGCAATCTACCCAATCGATGAAATATTGACTGGGAGCGTGGTCAGAGATGTCACATCACAGGAGTTATATAGGTGGCTCTACGTTGAGAAGAGAGATGTACAGCTTATAGATCTTAGAACTACGGGAGAATTTGGGCAGGGGCATATAGAAGGGGCGGTAAACGTACCCATTCAGCAGCTTAGGTCATACCTACCAGAGATAGATCCTTCGAAACCAACCGTCCTTATATGTGCGAGCAGCCTTAGAAGTTATCTGGGAACCATGTTGGCAACGACTGAAGGTATAGAGGCATACAGTCTGCACGATGGTTTATCAAGTTGGATTCTCTTGGGCCATCCAACGGTCAAGTAGCGCCCACTCCTTTTGAAGGACGCACAAAACTATTTTTCAACCTCTTTTTCCTCTCTTTAACCTATCTCACCGAATTTACCGATGACGTTTGAGATCACTTCTCTTGTAGGATGTTGCGGCAATTTATTCCTTTAATAGGTTAAGAGATTGTAAATTCCGATCGCGTGTTCTATGATCACTCTCCTTCTATTAAGCTTCTTATTGTATCTTTTATCCTTCTTCTCAAGAGTTTTACCCTTCTTCCTCTTTACATGAAAATCAAAGATTTTTATGTATCCTGAATATCTTTGGCTTCTTGGAGAGCAACGTATAACTCATCATATTGTCTCATCTCAAGGAATAAATATGTGTTTAGCGCTATAAAAGGTTATAGTCAAATACCAAACTTTTTAAAGTAACAATGTAATTTCATATTATGGCACGCCCCATAACTATTGAAATCAAGAAAGATGTAACAATGGATGAACTTGACAAGAGAATTAGGTCATTGGAGAAAAATGTGAGAGTACTCAAAAGACTCTATTTTGTAAAATACAGGTACCAGGGATATACCGTTAAGAAATCTTCTGAAATGGTAGATGTTACCGAAGCGATAGGCTATGAATGGCAGAGACGATGGAATGAAGATGGGTATGATGGACTAATACCCAGATTTGGAGGGGGTAGACCCTCCAAGCTAACTTCTGAACAAAAAGAAGAGCTTAAAAAAGAGCTGGAAGGAAAGAATTGGACCACAGAAGAGGTCAGAAAATTCATATTCCTAAAGTTCGAAGTAGAATACACACTCAAACAGATAAGAGTCATACTGAAAAAGTTTGGAATGAATTATGCTAAACCTTACCCGCATGACTACAGAAAACCAAAGAATGCAGAGGATATTTTAAAAAAAACTAAATGAAAATCTGAAAAACACTCCAATTATAGGATTTTTGGATGATTGCAAATCGAAGATTTGCAAACTTGAAAATGTCCATTTTCAAATGAAACATCCCCTCAGACAACAGCGAATACTCAGAGACTCTGGTCTTTTGGCAAGCCGGAGATATTTAAGAATACTACAAAAATGAAGGCCAACGCCTTTGGATTCTATCCCCTAAACGGAAAATCTGTTCTTGATTTCAAAGACCATTCAAAGAAGGAAGATATGTGTGAGTTTCTACAGTCAATAAAAGAGAATAATCCTAACAGAGAGATCATTCTCATTCTGGACAATTTTTCCTCCCATCATGCAGCCAAAACAAAAGAAACTGCATCGAGTCTCTCCATACGCCTTGTCTTCTTACCACCATACTCTCCCGATCTAAATATTGAATCTATCTGGAAGTCCATAAAAAAAGTGATTTCCAGAGAGTTTATCAAAGATGTGGATC
>CABGHG010000165.1 GCA_902158735.1 Candidatus Methanolliviera sp. GoM_oil | reverse complement strand
ATGCTTGGTTAAAGCTTGGGGGACCTATTGAAGTGTCAGGGGTATTAGAAGGAACAATAGCAGTAAATAAAATAAATACTGCTGCTGTTGGAGATACGGTAGCTATATCAGGCAGTACCACTGGCTTACCTGACGGTACGCCTATAAACGTCATGCTAGAGGGCAAGTACAAGACGTTTGCTCCCATAACGACCACAGTTGATGAGAGTGGGGCGTTCGATGTGAAGATCAATACTGCTGAAGAGGATCTTGGCTTTTCCACCGGTTCATACAGAGTGATCGTATATTACGACAATTGGCCACCCGGGTATCAGAGGGGGGATATCGATGACGTTGAAGCTTTCGTTCTTTTAGCACCTACGATGGATGCCAATCTAGAGGATACGACTATCACCACGCTGGATGGATTTACGGTGAGCGGGGCGACCACGGGGAGTCCTGGTGAGGTAGAAGTTTGGCTCATGGGTAAAAACTTGGCTGCTGTAGTTTCCTTACCAGTTGAGAAGAATGCGTTTGAATATGCGCTCACGGTGGATAGCTTTAGAGACTGGTTCACCAACGAGGGTCCGATAAGCCAACCAGACAACTTCAAGCCGGGCACATACACCGTTATGATAGTAGATCCGTGTACCGATGGTTTCTACCGGTACGATGAGGATTTAGTTGCCACCGGAACGATGATCGCGGGGAACGTGAACAAGTTCTTCGAGAACCAGAAGTTGACCATAAACAAGGACATAACGGAGATGGCGTTGTTGGATATAGAGTTTCCAGAGGTTACACTCAATGAGATCGATGCGGTGGCTCAGGGAGAGGACTTCGTAGTTGGCGGCACGACCAATCTGGTGGATGGAACGACGATGATCGTCCACGTCGAAGGGAAAGGCGTAGATCGCACACAGGTTACCGATGTGAAGGACGGCGCGTTCGACGCGGCCTTTGAGGAAACCGAAGATTGGCCAACAGGAGATTACTTGGCAACGGTAGAAGACGCTAACGGCATACTATACGAGCAGATAGATAGCAAGGTTGTAATGTCCGGAGAGGCACCTGAAGAAGAGGCACCTGAAGAAGAGGCACCTGAAGAAGAGGAACCTGAAGAAGAGGAACCTGAAGAGGAGGAAACACCCGGTTTCGGAGCGGTTATAGCTATAACTGGACTGCTATCAGTTGCCTACTTGGTGGTGAGAAGAAGGAGATAAAACTAAAACCTTTTTTCTTTTTTCTTTTTTTTATTAATTTTCAGTTTTACCGAGAAGTTCGTACTGCCTTTTTGTATTCATCTCGATCAGTATCTGGAATATATCTCTGATCGCGTTCTCGTCCAGATTGTTCTCTCTCGCCTCCCTTTCCACCCTTTTCAAAACCGTTCTTTTCTGTTCTTCGTCGTTAATCTTAATTTTATCCACCAATTTTGCCTCTAAGATCTTCTCTGCCAATTTTCTTCTCATCGCAACAAGTTTTATGATCTGCTCATCTATTTCTCTTATCTCCTCTCTGACATCTTCAATCAATGATCTTTGCCCCCTTATTGTTTATTCTCGTATTTAGGATCTTTCCAAAGTCCTTCCACCTCTCGATGAGTTTATACTTATTCGCTTCATCGACCCACGCCACATAAGAGGTGCCTGTTCCTGAGAGGGTCACCCCTTTGACGCCAGCATCGAGAGCATTCAAGATTGGTTCCTGGCTGAATCTTAAAACTGATGTATATAAGAAGCCGTTCAGCGTCATCGCACGTTCAAATTCTCCCTTCAGAGCTAGATTGTATGCAAGATTCACCCATGGAGCGACAAGTCTTGAAGCTCTAACATCTGTTTTTATCGTATAAGAATCTTCATCTGGGACAAGAATTAAGAGATCCCTTTTCATCTCAACTTTTTTAATTATCTCTCTCTTATAATTGTCCGTCAAAATTATGCCTCCGAGAAGAGAAGAAGAAGCATCGTCGTAAGCCCCAGTTATCGTTACGTTTGATGCAATGGATGCATCCACGCCGATGTTTATAACATCTTCCTCACTTAAATTCTCCTCACCCAACGCCGAAAGTGTAGCGAGAACGACCGCATTAGATGCCGCGCTGCTGCTCTTCAAACCTTTTGCCATCGGTATATCACTCTTTGTTCTTACATACACTCCATAATCACAGTTGAAACGGTTCAAAACGAGTTCGACACATTTATTTATCAGGGTTGTATCCCCTCCTCCCTCAATCTCTCCACTTATTCCTCTGAGATCTTCTCCAATCTCCACGGTGGCTTCTGTAAATAGATCTATCGCAAAGGCGCACCCCTTCCCCATGGATATCGCATTTATTATCGTTCCAGCCCCACAAGCTCTTGCTTTACCTCTCATAGATTCCTCGGAACTAAACCGGAGATAATCATATAATCTGCCAGAACGAGCGAGACCATGCTCTCTGCCACAGGTACTATCCTCGGAGATATGCAAGGGTCGTGCCTCCCCTCTATCTCGATCTCTCTCTCTTTCATCTCAACGAGATCGACAGTCTTTTGAGGTTTGGCGATGGAAGATGTTGGCTTGACTGCAATTCTACATACTATCTCTTCCCCGTTTGATATTCCTCCAAGTATCCCGCCTGCATTGTTCGTTCTCGTTCTTACATCGCCATCTTTCATATAAAACTCATCCTTCACATTGCTCCCAAGTTTATCTGTATATCCAAAACCAAGACCGATCTCGACTCCTTTCACTGCACCTATACTCATCAGTGCCTTCGCCAAATCAGAATCGAGCTTATCAAAGACCGGCTCTCCCAAACCGGCCGGAACACCCTTTGCTATCACCTCAACCACTCCACCGATGCTGTCTCCCTCTTTTCTTGCCCCCATAATCTTCTCTTCCATCAAGATGGCGACGTCCATATCGGCACATCTGACCGGGTTCTTCTCCACATTCTTCTTTATCTCATCAAAATCTCTCGATTTCGCTTTTATCTTGCCTACCTGAATGACATGAGCGATGATCTCGATCTTTTTAAGTGAGAGAAGTTTCTTTGCAATCGCTCCTGCAGCGACTCGTCCAACAGTCTCTCTTCCTGAAGCCCTTCCGCCTCCTCTATAGTCTCTAACTCCATATTTCTTCCAGTACGTAAAGTCCGCGTGGCCCGGTCTCGGCATGTTTTTGAATTTTTCATAATCACCCGATCTCACATCCTTATTCTCGATCAGTATTGATATTGGCGTCCCGGTCGTTCTCCCTTTAAATACCCCGGAG
>CABGHG010000164.1 GCA_902158735.1 Candidatus Methanolliviera sp. GoM_oil | reverse complement strand
TTATGTTATTTTTCGGATCTTTCACAAAAACAACTTTGTTGTGAAAGATATTTAATGCTCCATCTGGATTGTAGTGATCATAGTGATAGTGGGTTATCGCCAGAACGTCCGCTTTTTCTCCGTAATCGACGACTTTCTTCCTGCACTCTTCCAATTTCCGGATCTCCATATGATGGGGCGGCAGCCCGTATCTCTTCGGTCCAAGTGCAGCGCCGGGATCTATCAAAATTCGGACATCGGAGGTCTCTATGTACGTGCACATGCTTCGGATTCCCATCGAATCAAAACCGAGTGGAAGGATCTTCATAACATTAAATAGAACTATACGATATAATTCTTGCTGAAAAAAACATATCATGGTATATCTAGATAAAAATAGATCGATCTTCCTTTAATGACAGCTGCCATACGTCATATGTTTCGATGAGCCCATGTGAACGAAACCAGAAAAATAGAGAAAACGCATATCCTGAGGAGCAAAGGCAACAATGTCTGCGGTTTGCTCTTACAAACCCTCGGCTTTGTATGCCAGGATCGTAATGAATGGTTTCGAATTATTGATCACTTTGAATGGTGTACAAAGTAAATACATACCGAATATGTTTGGGAAGGAAGAGAATAAAAATGTGAAAAAATTCTTGGAAAAACTGCAAAGAAATATGGAATTGGAATCATGGAGGTGTCCAGGATACCAGATCATTTTCACCTGTTTGGAATTGATGTTCACGCTAGGAAATAGTTATGGGATTGCACAAAATGAGATAGTGTCCGAAAAATTTATTGCTCAAATTGATTTTTCTTTACAGATAATAAAACCTTTTACCGTAAGCCCTGACAGTAAGCGGGTTGCTTATAGGGCTTGGATGGATGATAAGTGGTTCGTAGTTGTGGATGGAAAAGAGGAGAAGAGATACAATGCCATTATTCTCGTGTGGGGAGGGAGGATCATCTTTGATTCTCCCGATAGCACCCATTACCTTGCCATGATAGGTAACAACATCCATCTGGTAGAGGAGAAAATAAATTGACGCAAGTGGGCTTATGGGGACGATACGGCAGATTTGATCTTTAGGGATCTGAAACCTTGAACTGCATCCGCAAACGAAATAAAGTCCTGTATAGCATTGAACCTGAAGTCAGAAATTTGGGTGGACACTTCCTATTTTATTAGCTCAAATATCAAATCTTTTAAGTATTAGGATTGCGTTCCTAATCATCATGAGCCTAAAGTTTGTAAACAGAAAAGATGAACTGGCCTTCCTGAGGGAGAGGTATAACAGAGAAAATTTTGAGTTTTTTGTGATTTATGGCAGGAGAAGAATAGGTAAAACTGAGCTAATCAAGAATTTTCTGCAGGATAAACCTCACATATACTTTTTGTGCGATAAAAGCGGAACAGAGAGGAACATATCCCGTTTAAAGAGAAAGATAGCCAGGTACTTAGACGAACCACCCGTTGAAACCAATGACCTGGAAGAGATTCTCTCCCATCTTGTAAAAAGGTCAAATGAGAGGATTGTTATAGTGTTTGATGAATTTTCATATCTAGTGGAGAAGGACAGCACGGTCCCTTCGCAGTTTCAGGCCGTAATAGATGAGGTGCTTAGATCCAGTAATACTTTCCTGATCTTCTGCGGTTCAAGCATCTCCATGATGGAGAAGGGGGTGTTAAGCTATAAAAGTCCCCTGTACGGAAGAAAGACAGCACATATCAAGCTCGCCCCCATACCCTTTAGTTCATTTCCCGATTTCTTTCCATCGAATAGCATAGAAAAAAATGTTGAGTTCTATTCGGCTCTTGGCGGAGTGCCATTCCATTTAGAGAAGTTTTCTGATGAAAAGAGTACCATAGACAATATAAAAAACAAGATCCTGGACAAAAGAGGGCAATTATACGAAGAGATGGATTTTATGTTGCAAGAAGAGCTAAGAGAACCAGATGTTTACAAAGCGGTTCTTTCCGCTATTGCCGCTGGAAATACAAAAGTTGTACGCATAGCAAACAGATCTGGAATAAAGGCCCAGGACATGGATAAGTATCTTAAGGTTTTAATCCGCCTGGGCATTGTTAAGAAAGAGATTCCTCCAACGATGATAAAAAGCAAAAAGACTCTTTACAGCATCGATGATAACTTCTTTTCGTTGTGCTTTTTGTTCTCTGAACCCTTCAAATCTGATCTGGAGATCGGGGAGATAAAAACGGCACAAGAAAAATTGGATAGTGAATTCAACACTTTTGTCGGGAAAAAATTCGAGAAGCTTATCCGAGAAGAGATCTTAAAAAAAATGGGAATTATTCGAGCACAAAAAGTGGGAAGATGGTGGGGCCACTACAGAGATAACAGGACGCATGAGCGGAAAGAGATTGAGATTGATATAGTCGCATTGAATGAAACTGAAATCCTCTTTGGTGAGTGCAAATGGAGGGATAACGTCGATGGAATAATGTTATTAAAACGGCTTAAAGAGAAAGCAAAATATGTTGAATGGTCAGGCAAACGAAAAGAGTTTTATTTGTTGTCTGCCAGATCATTTCGGAAGAGATCACTCGAGGAAGATGTTTACCATTTTGATCTAAAAGACATGGAGAAGTTGTTGAAACACGAAAAATTTTAAACCGGGGATGAAACTTTAAAATAGGATGATTCTCATCTTAATTATGGCAAAGATCTGTTACGTCTCTCAATCATTTTATCCTTATACCGGAGGAGTCTCAGATTACATTCTTGATCTTGGAAAGAAACTTGTGGAAAGTGGACATAGGGTCTGTGAGGTCACCCTGAGCACACCTGAAACCTTAAAATATGAGATAATAGACGGAATGCACATCAACAGATTTTATAGAAAAGGAAGCGAAAAAGCCATTGAGGAGTACGGAATATTTAAAGAGAACATCTTAAAAGTCTGCCATGGAACTAAGGTGAGCAACGATATTTTATCAAGAAGAGAGAAATTTGGATATAGAAAATATCTGAAGGTCAATGAAGAAGCAAAGAAGGAGATAAAACTTTTGAATAATGAAGAAAAGTTTGACATCATCCACATACACGATTTTCAGTTTTTACCTTTAGGAGGAATGCTGAGGGATGAGGGCGTAACCTGTCCCATTGTTTATACATGGCACATCCCCTTTTTAAAAAGTATGCCGTCGCAATGGAAGGAATTTTTTGTCGAATATATAAAAGATTACGATTACTGCATATTCTCGACAGATGAATATATCGAAGCGGCGGTCGAGGCGGGC
>CABGHG010000163.1 GCA_902158735.1 Candidatus Methanolliviera sp. GoM_oil | reverse complement strand
ACAAAATAGAACCAGAATTTCTTAAAAGATCTCTGGATGAATTGGAATTAGATACAGAGAAAACGGTGAAGGAGCTCATAAGAGGAGGAATAATCAGTTTTTCTCTGCGTAATCCAGCCCAAAACAGGCTTCGATTTGAGGTGAACCCTTCGCTCTATGAGTGAACTACCCCATGCTAAAGCATAGGGGCTTCCTGTATCATCCTTCTCTTTGAGAAGTCCTCAGGCTTAAATTCGGACAGTCCCTGCCCTACATTCATCAAACTCGTCTTTGTAGCATTCATTTTTAGAGCGTTTTTGTAGTATTCTCTGATTATCATCAACCAAAACATTTAATTTGATTGTATTAAAATCTGGGATGGATATTGAGGAGACAAATCATGACTGGCTGGAAAATTATTGCCATTATCTTGATGATAGGTATTCTTGCTTGTGTCATCGATGAACCAATCTTTGGAGAAGTCGTCGCAGAAGAGAATGCTAGAAATATTACAATAAAGGCAGATGATCTGGTTTTTCATTACCAAAAAGAATCCTTTTGGAACGAAGATCAGTTCTCCAAGATCATAAAGGATAAAGACAAATTTAAACGCAATCAAATTGAACGGTTTGACGAATGCATGCTAAAAGGCATCTATGGCACCAGCTACAAGATAGAATTTGATGAGTCGAGGAGATCTACCACTTTGAGGTGCGATGTTCATAAGGCGATCTCAAAGAGTGGAGATAGATATACAGCCGAATTTGAGTGGCTTTTGGACCCTCTCGGATTAGATTTTATCGATAATAATTTCACAGAATCCAAAAAGGGACTTTCTTGGGAAGGATATATTAACGGTATTCTAACAGATATTATGGTCGAACTTCCGCCTCAAGATATTGTTTATAAAGCTTGGCAACATATTGGTCATTGCCATAAGCATGCGTGGTGGATTGAGGTATCGAGATGAAGATTACCATCATTTATGACAATGAAGTCTATAAAAAAGAAGAAGGTTTTAAGGCAGATTGGGGCTTCTCTTGTCTTATAGAAACAGATCTGGCAAAAATTCTCTTTGATACAGGTGCAAACGGTTCTATACTTCTCTCGAATATGAAAAAACTTAGTATCGATCCTCATTCTATCGATGAAGTCTTCATCTCTCATGCCCATTTTGATCACGCCGGTGGACTTTCTGATTTTCTCAAAATAAATAAAAATGTCAAAGTTTATCTTCCAATCTCGTTTTACGAACATATTAACGCGAAGGAGATAATCAGCGTCGAAGAACCTCTTCAAATACATGAAAATATCTTTTCAACCGGCGAACTTGGAGGCATAGAGCAATCTCTTGCAATCAAAACAGAGAAGGGGATAGCTGTGATCGCGGGATGTTCTCATCCCGGGGTAAGAGATATCCTTAGAGTATCCTCAAAGTTTGGAAAGGTTTATGCACTGATTGGCGGTCTACATGGATTCAGGGAATTTGACTTGCTCAAAGATTTAGAATTAGTTTGTGCTTGCCACTGTACTATGTTTAAATCAGAAATAAGATCTTTATACCCGGAGAAGAGCATTCGTTGCGGGGTGGGTAAGATAATCTCATTGTGAACTACCCCACGCTAAAGCATTGGGGCTTCTTGTATCATCCTTCTCTTTGAGAAGTCCTCCGGCTTAAATTCGGACAGTTCCTGCCCTACACGTTTTAATCCTCTCTTTAGAATGTTAATTGCAGCGTTTTGATCTCTATCCATTACTAACCCACAAAATGGGCATTTATGAACCCTTTGATCTAAAGACTTCTTAACGATTTTTCCACAATTTGAACATTCTTGACTTGTATTCTTTGGATTAACAAATTCAACTCTCCTACCAGCTTCTTCCGCTTTATAGGATACAAAATTCGTTAATTTTGACCATGAGACATCGCTTATAGACTTGGATAAGTGATGGTTTTTGAGCATGTTTCTAATTTTTAGATCCTCAAAGACGATTAGATCATACGTATTAACCAATGAACGACTTATCTTATGTAATAGATCGGTTCTTTGCTCTCTAACCTTTCTATGAATTTTGGCTACTCCGAATCGTCTTTTACTTCGGTTATTTGATCTCTTCTTCGATTTGCTTAACTTTCTTTGCTTTCTTGACAGTTTTCTCTCTGATTTAGAGAGATATTTTGGATTGTCTTCTGTATCTCCGTTTGAAAGTGTTATTAGATGATTTATACCTAAATCTATTCCTATTGAATTTGCTATACTTTCGTGATTTGGCTCTTCTATCTCCATCTCAACACTAAAACAAGCATACCAACGATCTAAATCTCTTTCAATCGTGCACGTCTTAATTTTAGTATTTGCGTCTTCAGGAAGACCTCTATGCTTTTTGACATTGACAGATCCGATCTTTGAAAGAATTAACTTTTTATCTTCCAATTTAAATCCTTTCTGAGGATAGGTAAAAGAGTTATATCTTGTTCTTTGTTTGTATCTTGGATACCCCGGCTCTTCCTTTTGTTCTTTAATCCTTCTAAAAAAGTTCTTGAATGCTTTATCCACTCTCTTTAAAACGTCCTGGATGACTTGAGAATGAACTTCTTTTAGCTCATCATCAAAGGTTTTGATCTCTTTCAATTGGTTAGCTTGATCGTAATAATTTATAGATTTATGAGAAGTTTTCCAAGCGTCTCTTCTTTCGGTTAAACAATCATTATAGAGAACCATACAAGCGTTTAAGCAAGTTTCAAGGATAGATTTTTGCCCTCGGTTTGGATATATCCTATATTTGTAGGTTCTTTTAATTTTTACCATCATTTAACCTCTAATACGATAGATTAATATATTTGCGAGTTTAAATAGGTTTTGGTGTGGCATGAGTTCTTTCTTATGATCTCTAAAGCAACGTCATACCGTTTTATCATCCCCGCCCTAAAGGGCGAGGTTTTCATTCATGATAATAGAATTGCTTAGGGTCGTATAAAAATAGCAAAATTTAAATATGAGCAACTTTTAGAAATAAAAGAGGATAAATATGGAGAAGGAAAAAACGGGAACAATGACAGTAAAATCGTTGATTATTAAAGCCATCATCATCGGCGCGATCGTTGGAGTTGTCGTTGGAGTGGTCGGATTGATGCTGAAGGTCGTCTATGCAATGGCAATTGGATTTGCAGCTGGATCAATTATTGGACTTATAATACTAGTAATAGCTTATGTGAGAAAAAAAAGAGTGGCTTCTTAGAGGAGAAAAAGATAAGCGTCTAAATATCTCAAAATGACTTGGTTGCGTGTGAAAATCAAAGATTTTCATGTCACCAAATTAAAGATTTGGTTGCGTCTATCCCTACCTTTGAAGTGGTCCCATCTTCTGCC
>CABGHG010000162.1 GCA_902158735.1 Candidatus Methanolliviera sp. GoM_oil | reverse complement strand
GTTCCAGAATTCGTTCTCGTTTTTGACGAGCACATAACCCATGCCGCCCTTTGCGCCTGCATATTTTACAATTGCAAGCCTATCGATATCCCCTGGATCCTTAAATTCATGTGGCACTTTCACCTCGGCTTTTTTAAACCATTCCTGCCCTTTTTGCCTATCCGATTCCCACTCAAGGACTCTTTTGTTCCCGAAGATCGGAACCTTGAAATCTAAAAGATTTTTTGCGCCAACATATTCGACAAATGAGCCGTGTGGCACCATAATAACCCCTTTATCGACCAATTTCTGCTGTATATTTTCGTTCAGCATTTCTCCAAATTCGTTAACGATTATGTAGTCATCCGCAAGCTTGAATCTTTCATAAAATTTTTTTCTTTTATTGTCGCATACCAGCAATGTTCTGAAACCCTCGTCCTTTGCTCCCCTCATTATTTGCAGAGCAGAATGGCTTGCCAGCGTCCCTATAACTATCTGAGTCATGTTACCACTTCCCTCAATCTTTCGGTTTTTACAGCTCTCTTTATCTCCATCGCTATTCGATCTCCACAGCTTATGCTCTGCCCATATAGATAGCCCGAATAGGGGGTAAACATGGTTCCCGGCGAGCCCGGAATTCTCATGCTCACGTCAAAAACAACAAATTCCTCCTTTGGCGGCCCCGGTGTGATGGCGCCCTGCAGGGCGAATGGCCCGATCATGCCCGGCGGAAAATTTTTTACCGCTTTTACAAATCTTTCACCCGCATCAAACCCTTTTTCAAGCAGAGATTCCTTAACCGTGCACGTCACATGTCCGGTTTCGATATATTTTGGTTCTGTATGGTTCAGGACCTCGATCTGCTGGGTGGCTGGAAGCCTCAACAACCCATCCAGGTTCGTCTGCCGCCTCATGTCCGTTCCCATGATCTCGAGCTCATCGTTCAATGAAGAATAGAAATAATTGAAGTTGACCTGTGCACCCAGAACATACTCTTCAATTACACCATTTTTAAGAGATTCTTCGGTAAAAACGTTCCTTTCCAGAAGCTCTTTTGATTTTTTTACATAATCGTCATAGCTTGAAGCGAAGAAGAAGGCTCTTTCATAACCTCTGTACGCCTCCGAGGTCTTTACAATTGTTAGCCTGTCTATATCTTTGGGATCTGAAAACTGTTTCGGCATTCGTATATCCGCATTCTTCAAAAAATCGTACTGGTTCGGACGTACGTCTCTTTCCTCGGTTTTCAATAGCCCTCTATTCCCGAATATTGGCACTCTGAATTTTGTTTCGATCTCTGTGAAGTTGAAGTATACCCAGAAATATCTGCTGTGAATAAAAATTGTGTTCATTTCCTGCAACCTTTTTACTATCTCCGGCTTTGTTATGTCTGAAAAATTCTTCAAAACGATGGTTTCATCTATACAGCCTTTGTCCCCTCTGGTTTTATAATATTTTGTGTATGTCTTCTCCCTTCCTTCTCTGCATACGGCCAGCGTTTTGAATCCATGTTTTTTGGCGCCGTTGCAGACGTCCAGAGCGCTGTGTCCACCAAGGACTCCTATGTGTAAATTTTCTGTGTCGTAATCATCGAGAATTTTCCATATCTGCTCTCTTGCGATTTTTTCAGTCATTAAAAAAGTAATGCATCTGGAGATATAACTTTTTTTTCACATTTCTATCTTTTACACCATTTTTTATGGAAAATAGCAGGGGACAACAGGGAGAATAAATTAAGATTCGGGGGTAGGTTAACTATTTATATTGAAAACGATGTAGTATACTGATACGATGATAGTGGTTCCAGGATCATCAAATAGGCTTTTCGCGTTCAAACTTTCGAAACAGATCAATGCGAAATATGTGGAAACTGAAATATCTGAATTTCCTGACGGGGAAGTACACATAAAGATCCCGAGAGATGTTAAAAAAGAAGATGTGGTCGTTGTCCAGTCTCTTGCAGTCCGCCCAAATGATTACCTGATGGAATTTCTGATAATCTGCGATGCTCTTCGGGGAAAAGGGTGCAACAATATCTGTGCAGTTCTGCCTTACATGGCTTATGCACGTCAGGATAATGAATTTACGCCTGGCGAAGCCATCTCTTTATTGGGAGTATCCAGAATTATCCAGGAGTTCTGTGATGAGGTCATAACCGTAGATCTGCATCTTCATAGGTATAACAGAATAACCGAGCTATTCCGCAAGGGAAAGAACGTCTCGGCAATGCCCCTTCTAGGCTCTTACCTGGCTCGATTCAACCTTGACAATCCCATGGTGATTGGACCGGACAGGGAATCCGCACAATGGGCAAAGCAGATATCTGCTATATTCGGAAATGATTATCAGGTATTCACAAAAATGCGCCATTCTCCAGAAGATGTTTCGATCAGAGGTGAAATCGATGTTCGAAATAGAGATGTAATAGTTTGTGATGACATAATTTCCACTGGAGGAACCATGTCCGAGATCATCAAAGTACTAAAAAAGGGCGGGGCAAAAAGGGTCATCGCTGCATGCACTCATGCCCTTTTAGCAGGAAATGCCGTAACGCGCATATATGGAAGCGGTGCAGAGGATCTTGTGGGAACGGACACGGTCCCATCTGAAATCACCAGGGTCTCGGCCGTTCCCGCCGTTGCAGAGGTTTTTTTATGATAGACGACCTTGCCAGGAAGATCACACAGATGAAGATTCGTGGTGCTGGAGCCATGGCCCGGGCAGCAGTCCAGGCCCTTGGAGAATACGCCATCTCATATCAGGGAAAGCCAGAAGAGTTTAGAGGAGCGCTGGAAGAGGCGAGAGATTGTTTGCTTGCAACCCGTCCAACATCCTGTGCCCTGCGAAATGCAATTCGCATCGTGCTTTCAGGAGTAGACTATTCTAACGTTGAAGATGCAAAGTACAAAATAACAGAGAACGCGAGGAAATTTATAGATGATGCAGAGCGCGCCATCAAACTTATTGAGGAGATGGGCTCCAGATTAATTGAAGATGGTGACATTATCCTGACACACTGCAACTCATCCGCTGCGCTCTCCGTGATAAAATGCGCAGCGAAGTCAAAATCTATACGGGTATTCGCTACAGAATCCAGGCCATGGCTTCAGGGGCATATCACGGTCAGGGAGTTTGCAGACCAGGGTATCGATGTGACGATGATAGTTGATAGCGCAGTCTGCCATTTTATTAAAAAGATAGACAAGGTGTTTGTGGGAGCCGATGCCGTCACATCGTCTGGAGCCGTGGTAAATAAGATCGGAACTTCCCAGATCGCGCTCTGCGCCCATGAGCACAGGGTTCCATTTTATGTCTGTACCGAGATATACAAGTTCTCGCCAGAAACTTTGAAAGGCGAAAGGGTGCCTCTCGAATTGCGGAGCCCCG
>CABGHG010000161.1 GCA_902158735.1 Candidatus Methanolliviera sp. GoM_oil | reverse complement strand
GTAGGTTCCTCGAGAAGTTGAAAATACTGTCGATAGACTTTTCAATAGAAAAGTCGAAACCTTTGGATATATTAATCCTCGTATCCTGTAAAACCGAAGAGGTGTAAATTGTGTATCGCAGGGACTGCGAGATTTTAAGCCTGCGGAGAGTAAAACCCTACTCTGTGAATCAGGAAGCCACAATGTAGTTGCAAATCGGAGATTTGCATATCCCAAAAATCGAAGATTTTTGAGGACTTTAGCATGGGGTAGTTCACATTCGTCATTCCGGCCATTCTTGGGCATAAAATAAAGAGGGCAAACGCGATCGATGCAATGAACAACTCCTTCATTTTATCTCATCACCTTTTCATAATTTACCTTCCAACCAGCCGATCTTGACATCTTGATCAAATAATGGAACGTAAGGCTTTATATCCAGAATTGGCGTGCCTTCGATCATGTCAATTCCCTTCACTTCTAATATGTTTTCTCTTTTCTCGATCAGCCGAACGATGGAAATTCCGATCGGATTAGGCCTTCTCGGTGATCTCGTGGAGAAGACGCCCCTCAGATGGTTGCTATGGAAAGGAATCACGCTTAGAGAATATCCCTTCGATCTGTGAAATAAAAATACGATGAGGATATGAGAAAACCCGTCTATCCCATCCAATCCATCTTCGTACTCCTTGAACACCTCAACTTCCGCGATCTCTTTCGATTTGTATGACTGATTCGGGCATTCTCCAACGTTTTTATATGGAGAATGAATTATTCCTATAGGTTTCATATTGGCAATCCAATCCATGAAAACACTCCTATCATTTTTAACGCAACATAAAACATTATAACGATGAATATATATCTTAATTTTTTTGCTGGAAGTTTATGAGCGGCTCTTGCACCTATCTGTGCCATTGGGACAGATGTAACAGCTAAACAAGCCCACACAAGAAGATTAACATAACCGATCGAATATGCTGGGAGATTTGGAACCGACAATCCATTTAAGAGGTATCCCGTAGCAGCCGCGATGCTCGTGAAGATCATCACCGAAGTCGAAGTGCCAACTGCATCGTGCATCTTAAATCTTAAAGCCGTCGTCATCACCGGTACCATGATGATCCCACCGCCGATGCCTATCATGCCGCTGATGATGCCTATCAAGAAACCAAAGATAGCCAAGAGAATAGGATCGTCCTTTGCCTCTTCCTCCTCCTTTGGTTGTTTCCCTATCAACATCCTCACTCCCCCAAGACCGATCACGACTCCAAATACGACCTTCAGTATATCTCCAGAGATGAACCTCGATGTGATCGTCGATCCTATAAGTGCTCCAATCACCCCAAAAAGGCCTAAAGTAATTCCAGCCTTCCACAATACAGATTTTTTCTTTGTATGCGCCCATGCTCCACTGATCGCAGTGGGAAAGACTACGAGGAGGTTGGATCCAAACGCAAGCTTAATCGCCATGTCGGTGGGAACTCCCATCGAAGTGAATACGAAGAACGTCACAGGAACCATGATGAAGCACCCCCCTACACCAAGAAGCCCCTGAGCAAATCCAACGCCGATTCCAGTCAATGTCAGTAGAATTATTGCAGTTATAATGTCCATTTTTTGTATCCCCCTTTTCTTTTATCTATATAATCCTTCGATCGCTGCCCTCAAAGTATCAGCAGCAAGAACCGAGCAATGTAAATTTTCCTCTGGTAGTCCGCCTAAAATCGATAAAATATCCTTATCTTCAATTTTCGTGAGGAAACCAGTATGTCCATCCTTTAAACTAGCTACTAAAGGGGATATTAATTTATAGAACTCCAATTTTGTCATTAATTTATTTAATTTTTCTTCTATTTCATTTTTCTGCTCATAAAACTTCTCCTTTGATATGCTGTGATAGGGATCTTGGATGTATCTCCTCAATTGAGCTAACTAAAAAATTCAAGTCCTTTTTTAACTGGGCTGGTTCAATAGTTTCTTCTTTCGACGCTTGCTGCCCGATGCAACCCAGAAGTAAAAGCAAACAGATAGAAATTGAAATTATCTTCTTCATTTTTTCTCTTCAATTAACTTTAAAGTAAATTCCATTACCCTGTCCTTCCCTGTTATCAAGTCTTCTGGTTGAGGTTCAACTATATAATCCGGGATTACTCCCCTATAAGTATCTTCTCCTGAAGGTCTTATGAAATATTTACATGAACATTCTGCATTAATTTTTGAGTTTGGAAGAGTAAATAATATATGATCTCCATAGGCAGTTGGTGGCCAACCTGTTTCTTCACCAATTATTTTTCCTATGCTGAAATCTTTAATAGTTACTGCAAAAGCAGAAGCGGATGAATATGTTCGTCCTGAAGTTAAAACATAAATATTTCCATTAAATCTTAAAGGATTTTCTGTTGGTTTAATAAAATCTACTTCATGACTAGTAATATCTCCAGTTCCACCTCCTCCAAGCCAATCAAGCCAAGAACCTATTTGTTCTATATATTGCTTTGAAATTTTTATATCATATCTTGAAAATTGTCTAAATGGCTCATCTGTTAAGTATTCTAAGAGCATATTCCCAATACTAGCATCCCCTCCTCCATTATATCTCAAGTCTATTATCAAATTTTTTATATTATTTTCTTTAATCTCAAAGAACATACCTTTTAAGAATGTTTTGAATGTTTTTGGCTCCCGAAAAGAATTAAATGTCATTAAAACAGTTTTTTCATTAATAATTCTGAATTCATATGGGATAGGTGTATATAAGTGAGAAATTTCATATGGGCCACGTGCCTCTACCACATATTCTTTAATTTCATTATCTGGATTTTTTATATTTAATCTAAATCCCTCACAATTTCCAATTTCTGTATAGAGAATTCCTGAAAACCCCTCCCTAAATAAGCTGAAATAAAATGTTCTGTTTCTCCGGAAATATATTTTTTAAGCTTTTCAATTAACTCTCTAGATTCAATCCCATTAATTGATAAAAATTTCAGAACCTTTTTTAATATTCTCATAATTTTCAACTACAAATATTCTATCCCCAAAAATACTGACATTTAAAGGAAATACTTTTATTTTGTCTAATTCTGTTTCTGAGAGAGGTGGTTTAACATAGGTATGCCCATCCTTCAAGCTATCTACCAAAGGAGCTATTAGCTTATAAAATTCACGCTGGGTCATCGGTCTATTTAATTTTTCTTCTACTTCCAGCTTCTGTCCATAGAATTCTTCCTTTGATATAGAGTGATAAGGATTTGGGTGGATCTCCTCTATGCTTTTAACTAAAAAATTCAGATCCTCTTTCAAGAGTTCTGGAGCGATGGTCCCTTCTTTCGGTACTTGCTGGATAATGCAACCCAGAAGTAAAAGCAAACAGATAGAAATTGAAATTAAAC
>CABGHG010000160.1 GCA_902158735.1 Candidatus Methanolliviera sp. GoM_oil | reverse complement strand
TAAAAGATCTGTATGTGAAACATGAAGGGCTAAATCCTACGGGTTCTTTCAAGGATAGGGGCATGACCGTTGGCGTTACGAAGTCATTGGAACTTGGGATGAAGACGGTTGCCTGCGCTTCCACGGGGAATACGTCGGCTTCTCTAGCTATCTATGGGGCAAAGGCCGGAGTCCCCGTCGTTGTCCTGCTTCCAGGCGGAAAGGTGGCGCTTGGAAAGGTTGCACAGGCGCTGATGCACGGTGCAAAAGTTATCGAGATCAAGGGAAACTTTGACGATGCCCTCGAGATTATTCGAAGGTTGTGCGATGAGGAGAAATTTTATCTCTTGAATTCGATAAATCCATATCGATTGGAAGGGCAGAAGACGATCGGTTATGAGGTGGCCGACGAGCTCGGATGGAATGCGCCCGATAGGATCATCTTGCCCGTGGGAAACGCTGGAAATATCTCAGCGATATACAAAGGATTTAGAGAGCTAAAAGAACTCGATTGGATCGATGAGATACCGAAGATGACAGGTATCCAGGCAGATGGATCTGCCCCCATCGTGAGGGCGTTTAGAGAGAGGAAAGGAGATATAGTACCGGAAAAAAACCCTGAGACGATCGCCACGGCGATCAGGATCGGAGATCCTGTAAATGCCGTAAAGGCGCTCGCGGCGATATATGAATCAGGCGGAGTGGCAGAGACCGTGACGGATGATGAGATAATCGTGGCTCAAAAGGATCTGGCGCGGCTGGAGGGCATCGGCGTTGAGCCCGCATCTGCCACGTCTTTGGCTGGGTTGAAGAAGTTGATTGAGAAAGGTGAGATAGATAGAGATGAGAGGATCGTCTGCATCACGACGGGAAATCTGATGAAGGATCCGGAGGAGGTTGTTAATGTATGTGATAGACCCGTTGAAGTAGAGGCAAGTTTGGAGGCGGTGAAGAAGGCGCTGAAAGAGATGTAAAGAGAGATAAAATGTCAAGTCGCATAGATGAGATATTTGAAGATGAAATACTCGTAAATAAAATTAAAACACGCCTACCTTATTTATTTCAACTTGCAGAATTAGAAAGCTCAAGGGCAGGAAAAATCGGTATGGAAGTTGGCTCTCTCCGTGGGAGGATAATTGTCGCTCTCCTTATTTATAAATTTGGAGAGGAGAATGTAGAGACGGAGATCCCTATAACGGAGCCTGAAATTGATGTAAAATTGTTTGATGAGCCTGTATCGATCAAAACAAAAAAGACTTTTTGATAGAGTAGGCAGAGAGGGATATATCAAGCTTCCTGAACCATGAACAAATCGGAGAGGCGTAGAGATAATTAAAGAAGCATTATCAGGCCTATCCGAAGACGAGATGTCCAAGGTTATTAAAATATCTTGGCAAAAGACAAAGGTTGAGATGAAAACTGACAGAAGAAAAAGAGGGACCAAAACAAGCTCCTTCGGTTCTCCCGGTAGAATAAATCACGATTCCACGCCTTTTTATACAAGCAAATTATACGAGGGGTTACCACAGGAGCAGAAAGTGAAATATGTAGAAAATCCCATTCCTTCGCAGTTCTTAGATAAAATCTTTTCCAAATCTTCTGAAAATATGGAAGAGTTACCTGACAATAGTGTTCATCTGATGGTAACTTCGCCTCCTTATAATGTCGGGAAAGAGTATGACGAGGATTTTACACTTAAAGATTACTTAAAATTTTTAAAAAGAGTATGGAAGGAAGTCTATAGGGTACTCGTCCCAGGAGGCAGAGCATGCATAAATATCGCGAACTTGGGAAGAAAACCATATATTCCTCTTCATGCTTTTATAGTAAGGGATATGCTCGATCTGGGTTTTCTGATGAGAGGAGAAATTATATGGAATAAAGCCTCAAGCTCCAGCCCTTCTACTGCTTGGGGAAGCTGGCTTTCCGCTTCTAACCCAACGTTAAGAGATGTTCACGAATACATTTTGGTCTTTTCTAAAGGAATATTTAAAAGAGAAAAGATAGAAAAGAGAGAAAGCACCATTTCTAAAGAAGAATTTCTCGAATTTACCAAGAGCGTCTGGACATTCCCGGCGGAGCCTGCACGCAAAGTTGGACACCCTGCGCCTTTCCCAGTGGAGTTGCCCTACAGATTGATTCAACTTTATACTTATGAAGAAGAAGTCGTTTTAGACCCATTTATTGGAAGTGGACAAACCTCGATGGCGGCAATAAAGACAAATCGCCATTATGTAGGATATGATATAGAAGAAGATTATGTAAAATTGGCAGAAAGACGGATTAAAGAATTTTTATTGGACTTTAAATCTAAAAAATTATCTGACTTCACCTGACTTCACAAAAGATTAAAGAGAAGGCAGATTAAAGAGATCTTTATGGATGTCTCAATAATAATGGGCTCTAAATCGGATAATAAGATAGCAAAGAAGGTTACAGGTGTATTAGAAGAACACGGGATCGGCTACGAGGTGAAAATTATCTCGGCACACAGAGATCCAGAGATACTGGACGAATACGTCAAAAATTCAAAAGCAAAGATTTTCATAGCGATTGCAGGTTTATCTGCCGCGCTTCCAGGGGTGGTCGCCTCTAAAACGGACAAACCTGTGATAGGTGTTCCGGTGGAAGGCAAACTGCTCGGGCTTGATGCGTTGCTCTCGATGGTTCAGATGCCAAAAGGGGTACCGGTGGCCGTTGTTGGGATAGATAATGGAGAGAACGCAGCATATCTAACAATCAGGATATTGAAGCTTTGCAATGCGGGAGGTGGGATTTGAACCCACGGATCCCTATGGAACCAGACCCTGAATCTGGCGCCTTTTCCTCTCGGCAACCCCCGCTTAAATGCGCTGACCGGGAATTGAACCCGGGTCTGGAACTTGGCAAGCTCCAGTGATAACCACTACACTACCAGCGCAGATGCTTTTACCCTTTGCCTAACGCCCGAGTATTCGACAAAGGAAATTTTATATATATAGTTTTGTATGCCAGCCGACGAGGTATGATACTTAAATATCCCACGTAAGGAATTTTAAATCTTGCCACGCCAGTTATCCACTCTTTCTTTACCGGGGAAGAGAGAAACGGCTGATCTAAGGATCGGTTAGTCTCTTCATTATCTCCTTTCGTTAGATATCCTTCATGGGGCATCTTGTCGGTCTTATATTTAATACCATTTATTCCAATATCCACGCTTCCCCCCTCATCTAAAAAGACCATGGCACGATGTATGACGGGAGATCTGTTTTTGTTCCCATCTGGCATATAGACGATGACATCTCCGTAATCCCCAAACATCACATAATTTTTCTCTCTTCCCTCGATATAAGTCGTTGGATTGCCATATTTATCTGGAGATACGATGAAGACGAGGTCACCCTGATGGATATGGGGTTCCATACTGTGCCCCTCTACTGCAACCATCGGGCTTATAAGGCCGGTTGTA